>NZ_JBEXCY010000110.1:0-38290 GCF_040605515.1 Dactylosporangium sp. NPDC005572
GCCCTGACCTGCTTCGCCTGGGGCCCAACCGGTTCGAGGCGGCGCTGCGGGCCGAGGCCGTGGCGGTCCAGGAGGAGCAGAAGGCCGTTCGCGACCAGTACCTCGACCTCGCCCGCCAGGAGGACGAGCAGGAAGAGGGCAAGGGCGTGACCCGCCGGCGGTTCTTCGTCGGCGCGGCGGCGACCACGACGGCGCTGGCGACCAGCCAGTTCATCACCACGCAGGCGTCGTTCGCGGCCACCCCGACCGGCACCCTGATCCACGTGTTCCTCTACGGCGGCGCCGACGGCCTGTCGCTGTTCGCGCCGATGAACGACGCGGTGCTCCAGCGCGTCCGCCCGTCGTTCACGCTGGCGGAGAACACCTCGATCCCACTGGAGCGCGGCTTCGGCCTCAACGAGTCGTTCGCGCCTTTGAAGAAGTACCTCGACGCCGGCCAGCTCGCCTTCATCCCCGCGGTGAGCGACCGGCGGCTCGACCGCAGCCACTTCGCGGCCACGGACATCTGCCAGCTCGGTGGCCTCCCCGCCGAGACGGGCGGCATGGGCTGGCTGACGAACCTGGCCGACAAGCTGGGCCCCGGCACGGCGTTCCGCGCGATCGGCATCGGCTCGACCCTGCCGCGCTCCCTGGTCGGAGGCGGTGGCGCCCTTGCCCTGTCGAACGTCGGCGCCCTGAACGTCAACGGCGACGGCAAGTTCAAGCAGCCCACCGTCGACGCGATCAAGACGCTGTTCACGGGCGTCAACCACCCGATCGAGAGCCCGGTCCGCGCCGGCATCGACGCCCTGACCCTGGCCCAGAAGCTGGCCCAGGAGGGCTACACGCCGGCCAACAACATCCGGTACACCGGGGTCGGCAACGCGTTCAAGGAGCTGGCCCAGCTGATCAAGGGCGGCGCCAACGTCCGCATCGCCACGGTCGGCATGGGCGGCTGGGACACCCACGAGGGCCAGGGCACCCGCGCCGGCTACGTGGCCCGCCACTTCGGCGAGCTGGCGACGGGCATGGCGTCGTTCTTCGACGACCTGGGCCCGGACCTGGCCTCGAACGTGACGATCATGGTGTCGAGCGAGTTCGGCCGCCGCGTGGCCGAGAACGGCAGCGGCACCGACCACGGCCACGGCGGCGGCGTGGTGGTGCTCTCGGGCAAGAAGCTGGCGGGCAAGGTGATCGGCACCTGGAACGGCACCGGCACCCTGGTCAACGGCGACCTCCCCGAGATGAACAACATGTTCAGCGTGTTCGGCTCGGTGGCCCAGGGCCGCTTCGGCCTGACGAACGCCGAGGTCGGCCTGATCTTCCCCAGGCAGACGTACACCCCGCTCAAGATCTACGCGTAGCTCCACCTACGCGTCGAGAGGGCGGCCCCGGTCCCGGGGGCCGCCCTCGACGTTTTCGATCTGTCCCCCAATGAGGCTTGTACAACCTGGGGCAGCCGGATCGTTGTCTCGTTGTACCGGCAACGTCTAGCGCGATCAGACCGTCCACCGCTGCAGCCTTCTCACACATGCGCCAACAACGTCGACAAATGCGGTGCTGCCCCGGTGGTCGGCGTGCACGGCGACGAAGCCGCAGTAGAAGACCCGCTCGTCGGCCATGACCTCGTTGAGCTCGTGGCGATACCTGAGGTGCCGCTGAACAATTCGCGCATCCAGGTCAGCGAACGCCGCACTGATACAGCTTCCACTCATCGTCGCCGAGCTCATCACTGAGGACCAGCAAGATCTTGGTCGTCACGACTCCCTCCCATCGTTGCGGTGCTCAAGCGGCTAGAGGTGCCAGCCATCCGACCGGTGGCCCCATCGAGTCGATCGCCGGCGTTCGCCGAACAGCGATTGCAGCCGCACGACGTCGCCCGGACGCTCGACGGCTGCCGAGTGGGACGGCCGCCCGGGCCTGCGGATCGGACGTCCGGTCTGTCGCATTGCGCCGCGCCCGTTGCGATGCGGACCAGTCTGCGGCGGGAGGTGCAGACCGGGTTGCCTCCTACCCGCCAGGTACTTGCCTGCCAGCCCCAACCTGGCCCAGACCAGTACACGCACCGGGCCACGGCCAACAAACATGATCGGCATCGGGCGCGGTGCGCAGGGCTGAGCCGCAGCCACGACACCGTTCCCGGTTCGCCGAGCTTCTCGGTATGAGCGGCACCGTTCTTGTTCGTCAGCGTGAGCCGATTGCCTGTCCCTGTCACAGCGTTGCCGTCGCCTCTCAGATCCACACAGGTCGCTCCCTGAGCGGTCCGTAATCAACTCGTTGCGCCATATATTGATGCACGCGGTGCTGTAGCGAGGCGTGGCGCAGCACTGGCTGTTCGGAGGAACACCTCATGGAGGTACCAAAGGTTCGTCTCATCGCCCATGTGCCCGCGCTCGTGCGGGATCCGCTGGGCTTTCTGACGAAGGTCAATGCCACGCACGAAGGCGGGGTTGTGGCACTTGCGGGTGAGACCCGGATTCCGACCCTACCTTGTAGGCGATCCCGACCTGGTCGAGCGAGTCTGGAAGGGGTCCGCGGACACGTATCTGCGGCAGGGGATGATGTGGTCCGAGCTGGCCAAACTGCAGGGGACGACGGGCGTCGGGGCCGAGGGCGCAGGGTGGCGACCGAGCCACGACCTGCTGCAGGCGTTCTTCTCGGCGTCGACGGTGCGGGCGATGATTCCCAAGATGGCGACAGCGGTACGTGCCGCCGTCGATGACCTGGCCCAGCATCGTGATCAGCCGATTTCACTGGTCGAAGCGATGATGGCGATCACCCTTCGCGTGCTGCGAGGAACCTTCTTCGGCGACCGGGTGACGCTCGCTGAGGCCCGGCAGGTCGGTGCGGCCATCGACGGCTCCTACCGAGAGATTCAGGCCAGGATTGCCGTGCCGGACACACCTGACTGGATCCCCATGCCCGGCGATCGCCGGCGTCGCCAGCTGACCGCCGAGGTCGACAGTGTCGTGCACCGGCTGGTCGAGCGCGCCCGAGACGAGCCGGAAGGCCAGGACGTCATCTCAATGCTGGCCCACGCAACGATCGACGGGCAGCCACTCGGTGAGCAACTCGTCCGCAACAACCTGGTCAACCTTTGGACGGGGGGCACCGAGACGACAGCGCTCACGCTCGCGTGGTTGCTCATCGTGCTGCAGGACCGCGCGGACATCGCCGCGAAGTCGCAGGCTGAGATCGACGAGGTTGTCGGCGGCCCCGCCAAGTCCGTTGATGCGGAACATCCGGGCAGTCTGAAGTACACCAAGATGGTGCTGCAGGAGACGTTGCGGCTCTACCCGCCGGCGTGGACGCTGCCCCGCGGAGTGGTCCAGCCGACTGACCTCGGCGGCGTGGCCCTCCAGCCCGGGGACACCGTCATCAGGTCCCCGTATCTGACCCAACGCATGCCCGAGTGGTGGCCGGACCCCCTGGTGTTCGAGCCCACCCGCTGGGAGCAGCGTCCGCTGCACCCCTGGGCGTGGTTCGCATTCGGCGGTGGGATTCATCGCTGTCTGGGCCAGTATTTTTAAGTCGAGGCCCAGTTGGCCGTCGCCGAGCTGCTGACCCGGTAGCGCATATCCGTGGAGGCGCCGAAGGGCACGGCGCCGATGATTTCCGCCGCGCTGCGGCCGCGGCACAAAAGTATGGCTGCGACTGACGGCCAGATAACGCACCTGGTACGGCGGGTCACGCCTGCGGTACCAGGAAGTCCGGGCCCGTGAGTCCATCGTCTTCGGGAGCGTTTACGTCGTGGTGTCATGGCTGGCAGGTTGGCGCAGGGCCGCACTGAAACGGCAGGTCAACCTTCTCGTCGGCTGTCTGCTCGTGTTCTGGGGTTTCGGGGCCTGGGTGACCGGCGCGGCCCGTCTACACCTGCTCGGTGCGAGCATGATCAGCACGACGATGGCCAAGCCCGGCCTGCCGCTGGAGGCGGCCCTGCAGGCCGAGCGCATGGCGGCAGTGCGCTATCTGGCCGCGCCCAGCCAACAGCACCGCGAGGAGCTGCTGGGAGCGCAGCGCGAGTCAGAACGCATCGCCGCGACATGGCGGCAGTCGGCGCAGGGCTGGCTGGCTGGCGTGGCAGCCAGCGGCGAGCTGCAGCGCCGGGTCGGTGACCTGGTGCAGGCCCTCGACGGACTTGCCGAGACCCGAACCGCGATCAGCGCCCGCCAAGTTCAGCTACTGGGTCGAGTCTGTCCGGCAGCATGTGGCGCCATTGCATATCGACACCGCCCACAGAGACAACTTCGACGCCACGTCCCAGGTAGTTTGATCTAGGACTGATCACGGTTGCTCGGTTTCGGTACCCGTCGCTGCGAACCCGTCGAACGCCGGCGCAGATCGCGCAATGCGACCCGGAGATGTACCAACTCGCGTTGCCTGCGGCCGGCCGCTCCACCATCGAACAGGGCGACAGCAGCGCCGTGCTGGGGCCCGCCGACTGGACGCTCTCGGACAGTTCTCGGCCGCACGGAGCATCACACAGCCCGCAAACCTCAGGGCTACCTGACCAGCCGAAGCTCGCAACGTCGGTCACCGTCCTGATTCCGCACCACCTACTGCCACTACCCCGCACCAAGGTCAGCGCGCTGATGGCAGCTCGCATACCATCCGGGCACGGGATGGGGGCGCTCGCGGCGCAGCTCGTACGGCAGATCTCACGCCACCCGGACCGGTACGACCCGAGCCAGGCACCGGTTCTCGCCAGCACCGTTCTCTCCCTGGTCGCCGGGATGGTCGCGCAGCAACTGTAGGTGACGGACAGGCTGCCGGCGGAGGTCCGGCACGATGCGCTGCGTGCGGAGATTGACGGATTCATTACCCAGCATCTCCACGAGGACCTCACTCCTGAGCGGATTGCGGCCGCACATCACATCTCGCTGAGCACGCTGTACCGGCTGTTCCAGACCAGCCCTCGGTGTTTGAGCGAGTGCGGACCGCGCGCCTGCAGCGTTGCGCAGCCGACCTCTCCAATCCGCTGCGTCGCGACGTCCCCGTGCGAAAGATCGGCGCCCGCTGGGGATTCCCTGCCCCTAGCCACTTCAGCCGGCTGTACAAAGCCCAGTACCTCGAGACGCCGCAGCAGTACCGCGATCGGTACCGCCTGCGCAGCGATGGTGAGGCCTGACTCGCCCGGGGGCCGAGCACCGTGACGTGCCGGTGCTCAGCGCCACAGCGACGCCCGCACCTCCGACCGAGGGGAGTGCTCGGCACCAGCTGAGCCGGCCATCGGAGCGGTCTTCCGCCCCTGGTCGGCCGGGCCGCGGCGCCGGCGTAGCCGACCGAGATCGTCCTGGGCATCGTCGTGGGTCATGGCGTCCAGACCACCTTGCCGTCGTCACCGGTCGTCACGTGGCCGCCGACCACGATCGGGATCGGCTCCGTGAAAGACGTCCATCGCCGCGGCTCGAGGATGTCGGTCGTCCACTCGTAGCCGATCACAGCCTCACCGTCGGACGTTGTTGACACCGTCACTTCCCGGGTGTCACCGATCGACAGGGCTAGTTCCGGGCAGCGCGTGACCTTCCAGGTGATGTCGCGGGTGATGGTGTAGCGGCCCTCGGCTTCGAATGGACAGTCGTTGCCGCTCAGCGGCGCCGGGTCGGTGTCCGGGCGGATGGTTGTCTGTTGGGCGCAGGCGTCGATGCGTGCCTTCACCTGCCGGTCGACCTCGGCGGCGAGGGTGTCGCGGAGTTTGACGGTCGGGTTGACCCTGGCCTCTTCGCCGCTCCCGCCGACGGTCAGTGTGATCGGGGCGGCGATGTACAGCGGATCGTCAACCACGGCGATGGTATAGGCGCCGGGGAGTGCCCACGCTTTCCCGGGTGAGTCGGGCCGGACCATGACGGTAGCGCCAGCAACTCGAACGGTCGGCAGGTGGGCGCTGTCGACGACCAGCGGCTGCCCAGGGGCGGCGGTGATCGACCAGTCGTGGTACCAGCCGGTGCGGTGGACGGCGATGACGTCGTTGAAGGACTTTCCGTCGATCCGGTACTGTACGGCGACCGTGGAGCTGCGAGCCCCGTACCGTACCTGGACTATCTTTACGTCGGTTGGGGGTGTGTAGCCGGCGGCGAGCGCGTTCGGCCCGCACAGCGGTCCGTACCGACAGCTGGCGAGTGACCGGATGGCGGCGGTGTCCTTCGCGGCGAGCGCGGCGAAGAACGCCCGAACACTCCGGGCCGGCGGGTAGGCGGCCCGGTCGATAGCTGTGGCGACCGTCCAGCCGATGAGCAGCACCACGACGAGGCCGCCGCCGATGAGCAGGCGCTTCCATTGCCGTCGGCGCTGCTGCCGGGAGTCCGGCGGCTCAGGTACTAGCGCGCCGAGCGTCGCCGGGGTAGTCGGTGCTGGAACGCCCACAGGGCTTCTGGTCGGGGCGGGGATCACCACGGGTGCTTCTGCCGTCAGCGGGTTGCCGCAGGCCCGGCAGAACCGGGCACCCGGCCGGGCGGCGACGCCGCAGTGCGGGCATGCGTTCGCGGGTACCGGCGCGCTCATCACGTCACCGCTGACAGGGATGGACCGGCCAGCTGCCGGTACGGGTCCATGAGCCCGGCCGGTCGGGTTTCGACGAGCAGTGGCGGATCGGACCTGTAGAACAGCCACGCGTGCAGGGGCGGCAGTTGCTGGATCGCCTCGACCGGCAGGACTGGGCGGTAGGGGGAGCCGACCGCGTGCGTCCGCCCGACCGTGTCGTCGCCGACCGGGCCACCGCCGGGTTTCGGGCCTCGCATCATGCCGGTCGTGGGGGTGCCGTCGCTGTAGTAGGTGACCTGGGGGTCGCGGCACTCGCCGGCCCAGCCGGAGATGTTGCGCAGGTCTTCGCCGTGGCTCAGCCCGCCGTAGATCAGTTTCGCGGTGGTAGCGGTCAGGAGCGCTTGCTGCTCGTCAACGCCGTATCGGGCGCGGAGCTGGGCAAGCGATTGGGCGGCCCAGAGCGTGACGACGCCAGCGCCGCCCTCGCTGACGAGGCTCGGAAGGCTGCGCAACGGCGCGATGTCGGCGACCTCGTCGAGGGCGAGCAGCAGCGGGTCGGTGAGGCGGCCGCCGGCCGTTTGGGCGGCGAGTTCGGCGGCCCGCTGAGCGATCGAGTCGACGAGGCCGACGATCAGCGGTGCGATCGCGTCCTGGTAGTGCGATGGGCCGACGATGAACAGCGTCGACCCGGTCGTCAGGAACTGATCCAGGTCCAGTTCGGTGGCGGTGGTCGACGCCAACACGGTGGGTTCGGCGGTGGCGTCGAGGCAGTTGCGGGCGACGGAGAAGAAGCTGCCGCGTTCCCCGTCGCCGACCTGTTCGACCGCCTGCAGGTCGTCGGCCCAGCCCCGGGCCGGGGTATCGATGTGGCGCAGGATGTCCGCGGCGGTGCGCATGTCCTGCTCGGCCAGCCAGCGGCGGATCTGCGCGACGTCGGTGCCGGCCAAAGCCGCGGCGTGGAACAGTCCCCGCAGGATGATCGCCGCGCCGGTGCGCCAGGGTTCCCCATCGGTGATCCCCCGGGCGGCGACGTCGGTGATCGCGTTGACGCGCCGGTAGCAGATCGCCGGGTCGGCGCAGCCAGCGAGTGGTGACCAGCGCAAGCTGCGCACGCCGGGCAGGGATCCGAACGGGTCGTACACGTACACTCGGCCGCCGAGCCGTTCGGCGAGCTGGCCGCGTCGGCCAGCGCAGAACCGCAGCACGTCGCCGCGTGTCGAGGTGGCGACGGCCGGGCCAGCCCAGCTCATCAGGGTGGGGATGATGATCCCGGAGGTTTTGCCGTAGCGGGGCGGGCCTACGATCCCGACGGAGTCTTCGGGGCTGGTCCAGCAGCGGCGGAGCCCGTCGGCTGGGTCCAGACCGAGGTAGACCTGGGTGCGCGGCTCGACCTGGAACGGCGGCAGCGGCGCGCGGGTCGGTTGGGTTCGCTGGGTCATGGCGTCACCGGTCCCGCTCGACCGTTGACGTCGGCATCCAATCAGGCAGGCTGCGCAGAATCGGGTGGCTGGGCAGCAGGTAGCGACGACCCGGCTCTTCCAGAGCTTCCAGCCGCAGTTCCGTCGGCGGGTGCACGGCCAGGATCGCAGCGTCCCACCCGGACCGTTCACCGTCGAACGACTCACGCAGGTAGCTCCGCGCCCGATGCAGACCGCGGCCGTACCCGGCGCGCGCGGCGGCGGCGTCCGCGCGGTACTCGGCGGCACGCCAGGTGCCCGCCTGCACCGGGATCACCAGGTACCGCACCGTGACGATCACCGACCAGAACACGAACCGGATGAGGTAGTGCAGCGGCCGGCTGTGGGCCATCCGCAGCAGCCGGGTCGCGACCTCGTACAGCAGGTACAGCGGCAGGGTCACGCCCTTGGACCAGGCCACTGCGATCGCGTCGCCGTCGCGCCAGTGGGCCAGTTCGTGCGCGATGACCGCTGATACCTGCTCGGCGTCGTGGTCGAGCTGATCGAGCAGGCCCTGGTTGATGACGATGTGCCGGATGCCGGCGGATGCGTCGGCCTCGCGCCGATCGTCGATGAGGATCCGCGGCAGTGACCGCAGCCCGAGGCGGGTGGCGGCGTCCTGGACCAGCGGCATCAGCCACTCGGCTTCGCGGCGGGAGAGGCGCCGGGCGCCGGCGATCCGCAGCCGCAGCGGTTCAGTGGCGGCCGACCAGGCCAGGTACAGCAGTCCCACGAACACCGCGACGAGGACCTGACCGATGACGAACCCGACCGGTCCGACCGGGTCGGCGGCGTACATCCGCCGCCAAGGTTCGGCGAACGCCAGCCAGCCCAGGGCCCAGCCACCGTTGACCGCGCCGACGAGCGCACCGACGATGCCGCCGATCTGCGCGCTCGCGGCTGGCGCGAACTCGCCGGCGCTCATCGGCAGCGGCAGAATCCACTGCAGTACCCGGTCGACGCGGGCGACGACCTGCGGCCCCACGAACGACCCGTTGAACAGGCCGACAACCGCGCCGACGAACCCGCCGACAGCCGCCATCATGATCGTAAAAGGAACGTTGAACCAGGCACCGAAGATCCCGGCCGCAGTGCCACGCACGTTGCGTAGCGCGATCGCGCCGAGCCAGGCTTGCAGCCCTGGGCCGCCGCCAAGCTGCCCAGCCGGCAGCATCCCGGCCCGGATGCGCTCGGCAAGCGGGGCCTGGCGCGGCCTGGGCATCTGGTGCTGAGGCGGCGCCTGCGGCGGTCCGACCGGACGAGTCCTGGCGGGCAGCGGTTCAAGGGCCGTCCCGCACTGCGAGCACGCCTCGGCGCTCGCTGGCAGCGCAGCCCCACACTGGTCGCAGTACACGTAGTGCTCCTCCCCACTCCGCAGGCTCATGGCCGAGTAGTTGATTTGCCTGGTCAGCCGGTCGGGATCGGACGCCTGGCGAGCGCCGTCAGGGTCGGCGAGTTCGGCAACGGTCGTCGTGCGGTCCGGAACGCGCTGCCGGCGACCGCCAACCGCTCGCCCCGGCCGCCACCGGATCGTGAAGCTCATCCCCAAGATCTGCGTGGAGCCGTGCCTGCCCGCGCCGCACGCCGCGGCCAAAGCGATGCCCGCGTGACGACGCACGGTGGGACATTCCCTGATCGCCTCCAGCCACTGTGGCCGCGTGGCTCCGGGATCGGCGGCGCAACCGGCCCGGGACGGAACTGGGCGGTGGTCACGCCGCCTGCTCCAACATCACTACGGGCCGCGCCGGTGCGTCGGCGGGCCGGGAGCCGGGCTGCGCCGACGCGGTACGGCCGGGTCGGCGGATCGGTACCTGCAGCATGTGCAGCCACACGGTGACGGTGCGGCGGCTGGTGCGCAGCCTCACGGCGATCTTCTCCAGCGGCCAGCCACCGCGATAGCAGGCCGCCGCCTCATGGCTCGGGGATCGGTCGGGGTGGCAAGCATGCCCTTCTGGGCGAGCCTGATTACGACGGTCGTCCGGCACAGGCCAGCCGCCCTGGCGATCCTGTTCGCGGTCTTGCCCCGCGCGAATTGCGCCGCGAGCCACTCGGGTTCGACGGCGCTGCTGGGTCGTTGCCGGAGGGTTATCTTCGCCCGGCTGAGCCAGCGATAGATCGTTGTCGTAGCAACGCCCGCCTCGACGGCCAACTTGGAGACGTCGGCGCGGTCAACGACGTACCGCCGGTGCAGCCACGCGTCGCGGCCCGTGCCAGGTCTGCGTTCCTCGGATGGGATCGTTACCACCGCTGGCCTCCTGCGAGTCGGGTCAGCCTGCAACCGGATACGACGGGTTCGGTTGGCTTCGCCCCAACCATGCCGGCCGGGGCGAAACCGTTCTGACCGATCGAGCACCAGGTCCGCAGCGCCATTGCGCCCGTTACCTTGCGACGGTTGGATCGACCGCACCCGTGTGCGGGCACCGCCGACCCCCGTTGGATCCGCCGCGCCTCGTGATCTTTCGGCCGCAGAACAGAGAGTGCCCTGACCAGCGGTCGAAAGCAGTGCCCGGCAGTGCCAGAGTGTTGACCCCCAGCGCCAGATCTGCCTCTCGCGGCGAAGATCGCGCTCGTGTTTCGGCATCAGGCCTGCGGCGGCACGAGGAAGGCATTGCCTGTGCCCGCACGGTGTTGCCCAGTGCGCCGCCTCTCCCCGGGCGTATCAACCGCGTCGGCCGGCCGGCCGCTTCGACCGTGATCGTCAAGCCGGCCCAAAAGCACGGCAAACGAGAGCGTCGAATGTCGAGGAGTTCTGCACCACGTCTCGCCGGTGCACGTAGCCGGACGGGCACATGCTGTAAGAACAAGTGATAGGGGTCGGGGAGACCAACGTCATCGATTTGGCGGAGTTCCCGCCGCGGAGCGGATCGATCGGTGGCACGCGATCGTTTCCGTGGCCGTCGCCTCGCAGGTGGCCGGCAGTGAGTACGGGCACATTTTCAATGCCCTGGCCGAGTTGCCGGCCTTGGGCCCGGTGGCGCTCACGTCGATCCGCGGTGTGGAGGCTCGCAGTCGCCCACGCCGTGAGCGTGGCGGGCGCGGTGTGGTGCAGACGCGGTAGTCGCCCGACTGCCGCGAGGGGCGCGGGCGCCGTGCGGTGTCGATGCTGTCAGCCGGAAACCGACGCCGAGCGTGCAGCAATCAGGCAGTGCGGAGGCCGCAGATGCTCGGCCACCGTGAGGGGCGGGGTATGCGGGTAGCGGCTGGCCTGAGGGGTGCGGGCATCCCCGCGGCCGAAGGGCGCGGGCCCTTGGGGCGACGGCGATGGCAGCGTCCGTGGGCCCGGGACGGATGTCCCGGGCACACGAGCGGTGTCTGGCGGGAGCGACGGTCGTGCCTTGCGCGGGCCCGAGTCATCGCTCTTTGCTTGGAGCTAGTCCTCCGACTTGCCGGACTGGAGGCCGGAGGCGATCAGGTCCATGACCGTCGAGTCCTGGAGGGTCGTGACGTCGCCCAGGCTGCGGTTCTCGGCCACGTCGCGGAGGAGGCGGCGCATGATCTTGCCCGAGCGGGTCTTCGGGAGCTCCGCCACGAGCATGATCTGGCGGGGCTTGGCGATCGGGCCGAGGGTCTTGGCGACGTGGTTGCGCAGCTCCTGGATCAGGGCCTCGCCGGCCTCGCCCTCGGTCTCGACGCCGCCGCGCGGGATCGTGAAGGCGACGATGGCCTGGCCCGTGGTCGGGTCGGTGGCGCCGACCACCGCGGCCTCGGCCACCTTCGGGTGGCTGACCAGGGCGGACTCGACCTCCGTGGTCGAGATGTTGTGGCCGGAGACGAGCATGACGTCGTCGACGCGGCCCAGGAGCCACAGGTCGCCGTCGGCGTCCTTCTTGGCGCCGTCGCCGGCGAAGTACATGCCCTCGAAGCGGGACCAGTACGTCTCCTTGAAGCGCTCGTCGTCGCCCCAGATCGTGCGCAGCATCGACGGCCAGGGCTCGCGGAGGACCAGGTAGCCACCGCCGCCGTCCGGGACGGACTGGGCCTGGTCGTCGACCACGTCGGCCGAGATGCCGGGGAGGGGGCGCATGGCGCTGCCGGGCTTGGTGGCGGTGACGCCGGGGAGCGGGGAGATCATGATCGCGCCGGTCTCGGTCTGCCACCAGGTGTCGACGATGGGGCAGCGGTTGCCGCCGATGTGTTCCCGATACCACATCCAGGCCTCGGGGTTGATCGGCTCGCCCACGGAGCCCAGGAGGCGCAGCGACGACATGTCGAACTGCTCGGGGATGTCGTCGCCCCACTTCATGAACGTGCGGATCGCGGTGGGGGCGGTGTAAAGGATCGTGATCTTGTACTTCTGGACGAGCTCCCAGAAGCGGCCGCGGTGCGGGGTGTCGGGCGTTCCCTCGTACATGACCTGGGTGGCGCCATTGGACAGCGGGCCGTAGACGATGTAGCTGTGGCCGGTGACCCAGCCGATGTCGGCGGTGCACCAGTAGACGTCGCTGTCGGGCTTGAGGTCGAAGACGGCGTGGTGGGTGAAGCTGGCCTGCGTCAGGTAGCCGCCGGTGGTGTGCAGGATGCCTTTGGGCTTCGCCGTGGTGCCCGACGTGTAGAGGATGAAGAGCGGGTGCTCGGCGTCGAACGGCTCGGCGGTGTGCTCGGCGGACGCGGTCTCGACAACGTCGTGCCACCACAGGTCGCGGCCGTCGGTCCAGTCGACGTCCTGGCCGGTGCGGCGCACGACGATGACCTTCTCGATGCTGGGCGTGCGCACGACGGCCTCGTCGACGATCGCCTTGAGGCCGCTGGGCTTGCCGCGGCGGAAGCCGCCGTCGGCGGTGATGACGACCTTGGCGCTCGCGTCGTCGATGCGGCCGCTAAGGGCGTCGGCCGAGAAGCCGCCGAAGACGACGCTGTGGGTGGCGCCGATGCGGGCGCAGGCCAGCATGGCCACCGCCGCCTCGGGGATCATCGGCATGTAGATCGCGACGCGGTCGCCGGCCACGACCCCGAGGTCGGTCAGCGCGTTGGCGGCCTGGCAGACGGAGCGGTGCAGGTCGGCGTAGGTGATCGTGCGGGTGTCGCCCGGCTCGCCCTCCCAGTGGATGGCGACCTTGTCACCGCGGCCGGCCTCGATGTGGCGGTCGAGGCAGTTGTAGGCCACGTTGAGCTGACCGCCCACGAACCACTTCGCGAACGGCGGGTTTGACCAGTCCAGCGCCTGGTCCCAGTCCTTGGCCCAGCTCAGCCGTCGTGCCTGCTTCTCCCAGAAGGCGATGCGGTCCTGCCTTGCCTCGGCATACGCACCCTCCGGCAGGTTGGCGGCGGCGGCGAACTCGGCAGGGGGCGGGAACTGCCGTGTCTCGTTGAGAAGGTTTTCCAAGGTCTCGCTCATCGGTGAGGGCTCCTCGAGGTGGTCCAGGTCTCGCAAGCAGGCTAGTTCGGGGGTATGACAAGAAGCGAGGTTTCTGCGCTGAGCGGCTGCTGTGAAGCGCCGGGTTTCTCTAAACCTTGTTTACATTAGCGGCACGATACCGTCTGGTGGTGCCAGGAGATCCGCTCGCCCCGCTGCTCGACCTCGCCGACGTGGCGCCCGCCTTCGACCAGGCCCGGGCCGCCGTCGACGCCGCCATGCGCAACCGCGCCCTGCGCCGCTCCGGGGGCCCCGTGGCCGCCGAGGTCGCGCTGCGCACCTCGGTCGCCAGCGCCGCGCTCGACACGCACGGGTTCGACCTCGAGGGCGTCCGGGCGGGCGTCGTCACCGACCCGGTCGTGCACGGCGCGCTGCGCGCCACGGCGGCCCTGGACGGGCTGACGGCCACCTGGGGGCGCGCTCCCCGGCAGGTGCTGGCCAAGCTGCACACGCTCGCCGCGCGGGACGTGGTGCCGGCCGCCGACCTGGGGCGCCCGGTGGACCCGCAGGCGGTGCCCCGCCTCGACGCGCTGGCGGCGCTGATCACGGGCGGCACGGCGGTTCCGGTGCTGCTTCAAGCGGCAGTGGTACACGCTGAGCTGCTGGCCGTGAAGGCGTTCTCGGGGCCGAACGGGGTCGTGGCCCGGGCCGCGGGGCGGCTGGTCCTGATCGCCGGCGGGCTGGACCCGCGAGGGCTGCTCGCCATGGACGTGGGGCACAGGAGCCGGGAGCCGGAGTACGTGGGGTCGGCCAACGCGTACGCGACGGGCACGCCGGACGGGGTGCGGTCCTGGCTGCGCCACTATGCGGCGGCGGTCGAGCGGGCGGCGGAGGAGCTGACCGAGATCTGCGAGACGGCCGCGGACCGGGGGTAGTGCTACCGCGGCCGCCTCGCAGGCCGGACTAGGCGTTCTGCTGGGCCTTCGACTGCCGGACCGTCTGGACCAGCAGCAGGATCGGCGCGATGAAGGCGTAGATGAAGATGCGGTACTCATCGCCTTCGAACAGGAAGAGCAGGTAGAACGCGTAGCCGAGGAAGCCGACGCCGATCAGGCCGTTGAGCACGCGCAGGCCGGTCGACGTCTTCAGCCACGGCTGCAGAGCCAGGACCAGCAGGAATGCCCCGCTGATGCCTAGCGCGGCGGTGTAGCCGTAGAACATTGGGTCATTCATGGAGCAATGCCTCCGGGGTGGAGTTAAGGGGGTATGGCCGCGCCAGCGTAGAGGCTTTCCCCAGCTCCGTGTGTCCCCTCGGAGGTCGGCGGACACAGTGAACGGCGCCTCGTGAGAGGCGCCGTCACACACGTCCGGCCGGGTTACCAGGCGTGCACTCAAAGTCCGTTCGCAGCGGTCCTTGCGAAGCCGCTGCAACGCGCCATCCGCGGCTGATCGCTCGTGGGTGCCCGGCGGCCGTGCACGAGATCCTCTCGTGACCTCGCACTTCATTTCTACGCCGCGGGCTCCATGAGCGGAACCCTTGACCAGCAGATTGTGACTGGTGAGGTCTACGTGGCGGGCGCGGCGGCGAGCCGGGCGCGGCGCTGCCTGCTGCGGCTCCACACGGTCAGGCCGATCGCCAGCGCGGCGCCGATGCCGATCGCGGCGGCCGCCACCGGCACGGCCGGGCGGTCGCGCAGCCGCTTGCTCAGCGGGATCGGGTGGCGGAACTCCAGCATCGGCCAGTCGCGCTCGACGGCGATGCGGCGCAGGCCGCGGTCGGGGTTCACCGCCGTGGGGTGCCCGACCAGGCTGAGCAGGCCGGCGTCGGTCACCGAGTCGGAGTACGCGAAGCAGGTGGCCAGGTCGTAGTCCCGCTCGGTCGCCAGCTCCTTGACGGCCACGACCTTGTTGGGGCCGGCGGCGTAGAAGTCGATCTCCCCGGTGTAGCGGCCGTCCTCGCCGACGTTCATCCGGGTCGCGATGACGTCGGTGATGCCGAGGAGCTCGCCGATAGGTCGGACCATCTCGTCCCCGGAGGTCGAGACCAGCACGACGTCGCGGCCGGCGGCGCGGTGCTCGGCGATCAGGGCGGCCGCCTCCGCGTACACGTACGGGTTGATCAGCTCGTCGAGCGTCTCGCGGACGATCTGGCGGACCTGCTCGGCGCGCCAGCCCTTGACCAGGGCGGCCAGATAGTCCCTGGTCTTGGTCATCGTCTGCTCGTCGGAGCCGCCGCCGACCCGGAAGATCAGCTGGGCATAGGCACCCTTGATGACGTCGCGGCGGCTGATCAGCCCGTCGCGATAGAACGGTCGACCGAAGGCCAAGGCGCTTGACTTGGCGATCACCGTTTTGTCCAGGTCGAAAAACGCGGCGCTACGCCCCACGGCGGGCAAGTGTAGCGTTGAGTGGCATGCTGTGGCGGCCGGACTTGCCGGAGCCCGCTGCGGATCACGCTCGGCTCGCGTGTGATCACGCAGGCGCTACCTCCAACTGAAATATTGATTGGTGTTCCGGGCGTGTTGCGAGCCCGTCCTACTCGACGTATGCGGGTGGACTCAGGCATGCTTATGTTTGCGACGAGGTTTCATGTCCCAAGACATAGACCCGTTATTGACCCTCGGCGGTTGCACCCCCCGTGACCGCTGAGTGGGTTCGGCTCGACCCCCCCGGAGCCGAACCCCCGGCGACCCCCGTCACCCCCCGGCGGGGGTCGTCCCCTCTGTACCGTCAGACGCCACTCGACGCAGGTCCGCGCATTTCTGCCATATGGCAATCCGGATTATGGCAACCTGCATTTCACGAGTTCCGTATATTGACGATCAGTGCTTTGTTGAGCCCTCACGAAATTTCCCACTTGGGCGGTTTCGCGCTTGGCGGAGCGCTCCCAGCTCGCAGTCACGTCCCGCGATGGCGTCGTCGTGGGACCGGCGTCGGACATCGGACGGCTGCGCCGAGAATTTTCGTCGCCGACACATTGCCCCCTTTGTCCAATTGACCGGGATTTGTGCGGGCGGCTATAGCAGATCGGCATCACCGCGGCCCGGTTGTCCACAAGCGGACCGTTGTCCACAGAACGCGGGTCGCGGGCCGGAACCGAGGCCGCCGTGGCGGCCAGAGTGTCGGCGTGCATCGACCACTGCTCGTCACCGACGACCATGAGCTGCTCGACGACGTGCTCGGCATCGCCGCCGAACTTCCCCTCGACCTCGACGTGGAGACCGGCCCGGAGCGGGCCCGCGGCCGCTTCGCCTCGGCACCGATCGTCCTGATCGGCGACGCCGTCGCGCCCGCCTGCGTCCGCGCGGGCCTGCCCCGCCGCGCCGGGGTGCTGCTGCTGACCCGCGGGCGCGTCGCCGACCGGGTCCGGGTCCTCGCCGAGGCGGTGGGCGCCGATCACATCGTCCCGATCCCCGACGGCGCCGGCCTGCTGCTCGACCGCCTCGCCGGCCTGGTCGACGCCCAGCGCGGGCGCATCCTCGCCGTGCTCGGCGGGCGCGGCGGGGCCGGGGCCAGCATCCTGGCGGCCGGCCTCGCCGTCACCGCGGGTGGAGCCGGCCTGCGCTCGCTGCTCGTGGACGCCGACCCGCTCGGCGGCGGCGTCGACCTCGCCCTCGGCTGGGACGACGCCGCCCGGCTCCGGCTGGGCGACGGGCTGCCCGGCCGGGGCGCGGTCGGCGTGCTGTCCTGCGACCGGGCCCCGGCCGGCACCGGCCTGACCAGCGACGCGATGGCGGCCGCCCTCGACATCGGCAGCCGGGCCCGCGACCTGGTGGTCGCCGACCTGCCCCGGCGCCTCGACGACGCCGCGGTCCTCGCGCTGCGGGCCGCGGACCGGGTCCTGCTGGTCGTGCCGGCCGAGCTGCGCGCCTGCGTCGCCGCCTCGCGGGTGGCGGCGACCGTCGCCCCGCACACCGACGCCCTGCACCTGGTCGTGCGGCATCCCGGCCCGGGTGGGCTGCGGACCCGCCAGATCGCCCAGTCCCTCGGCCTGCCGGTCGCCGGGTCCCTGCGGGCCGAGCCCGACCTGCCCCGGCGCATCGAGGCCGGCGACCCGCCGACCGGCTCCGGCCGCGGCCCGCTCGCCTCCCTCTGCCGCCGCATCCTCGACGACCTCGGGCTGGCGACGGGGGTGGCGGCGTGAACGAGGCGCTCGTGGCCCTGCTCGACGACCCGGCGGTCACCGATGTCCTGGTCAACTGCGGCGAGGTGTGGGTCGACCGGGGCGCCGGCCTGCGCAAGGTCAACGGACGGCTCGGCGACCCGGCCGAGATGCGCCGGCTGGCCCAGCAGCTGGCGTCCAGCGCCGGGCGGCGGCTCGACGACGCGAGCCCGTTCGTCGACGGTCGGCTGCCCGACGGGACGCGGCTGCACGCGGTGCTGCCGCCGGTCGCCCGCACCGGGCCGCACGTCTCGCTGCGCACGTTCCGGCGGCGGGCGTTCACCCTCGACGACCTGATCAACCACGGCAGCATCGACCCGGGCGGGGCCACACTGCTCGCCGCGATCGTCACGGCCCGCCTGCCGTATCTGGTGACCGGGGGTACCGGCACCGGCAAGACGACGGTGCTGTCCACGCTGTTGTCGCTGGTGCCGGGTGTCGAGCGGCTGGTCATCGTCGAGGACGCCGCCGAGCTGGCCCCGGTGCACCCGCACGTGGTGTCGCTGCAGGCCCGCGCGGCCAACGTCGAGGGCGCGGGCGAGATCCCGCTGCGCGAGCTGGTCCGGCAGGCCCTGCGTATGCGCCCCGACCGGCTGGTCGTCGGCGAGTGCCGGGGTGCCGAGATCGTCGACCTGCTCGGCGCGCTGAACACCGGGCACGAGGGCGGCGCTGCCACCCTGCACGCCAACTCGCCGGCCGACGTGCCGGCCCGGCTGGAGGCGCTCGGACTGCTCGGGTCCGTACCGCGGGCCGCGCTGCACGCGCTCGTCGGCGCCGCACTGCGGGCCGTCGTGCATCTGCGGCGGGCGGCCGACGGCTCGCGCGAGATCGCCGAGATCTGCGTGCTCGACTGTCATCCCGAGCAGCGCACCACGGTCGTGCTGACGGCGTGGCGGCGCGGCAGCGGCCGGGTCGAGCCGGGCGGGGCGCTGCTCGACGAGCTGATCGCCGACCGTGGGCACGAGCCGCCGCAGCCGTCGGGGCGGTGGCGGTACGTGCCGGGGAAGGGCTGGCGATGAGCGCCCGGCTGCGCGGGCTCGTGCTGCGGCACCCGTTCGCCGTCCTCGCCGCGCTGGCGCCGCTCGTCGCCGTCCTGCTGCTGCGGTTCGGGCCGGTGGCGGGGTTCGCGGTGGCGATCTACCTGGCGTTGACGGTCTGGATCGTGCGGCGGCTGGTGCTCCGGGACGCCGTGAAGGACACGGTCACCGCGCTCGTCGACGCCATCGAGTCCACCGTCGGCGACCTGCGGGCCGGCATCACCCCCGACGGCGCGGGCCTGGCCGTGCGGGTCCGACGGGTGCTGGCGGCCTCGGCGACGCCGTCCGCCCCGGCGGTGCGCGCGGCGACGCTCCGGCTGGACTCCGCGCGGAGGGTCAGCGAGTACCTCGGGACGCCGCTCGTCGACCTGCTGGAGCGCGTCGAGGCCGACCTGAAGGCGGCGCAGGCGCTGCGGCAGTCGGCCGACGTGCAGACGTCGGCAGCCCACGCGTCGGCGTACATGCTCATGGCGATGCCGGCGGCCGGGCTGTTCGGCGCGGTCGCGATGGGCATCGACCCGGTCGAGCAGCTGCTGCACACGCCGCTGGGCGCCGCGTGCACGGTCCTGGCGGTGACGCTGCAGAGCGCGGGGCTGTTCGTGACCTTCCGGATGGTCGACTTCCTCTCCCGGGAGGCCTGGCGATGAGCCCGTGGCTGCGGTTGGCGGCCTCGCTGCTGGGCGGGGCATCGATGGGGGCGGCCTTCGGCAGCGTCGCCGTGGGGGTCGGCGCGGCGGTTGTGTGCTGGCTGCTGCTGCGGAAGGCCGAGTCGCCCCGCGTCCGGCGGGAGCGGGCGGCGGCGCGGGCCGACCTGCCGTTCGCGGCGGACCTGCTGGCCGCCGCGCTGCACGCGGGGGCGGCGCCGGACCGGGCGGCCTACGCCGTCGGCCGTTCCATGGGTGCGGCGTCCGTCGGCGGGCGGCTCGTAACGATCGGGCGGGCGCTGCGGGGCGGGGCGCCGCCGGCCGTCGCCTGGGGGCAGCTGGGCGAGATCCCGGGCGGGACCCGCCTCGCGCGGGCTGCGACGCGCAGCGCCGAGCACGGCACCGCGCTGGCCCAGACCTTCGAGAAACAGGCGGCCGACCTGCGGCGGGACCGGGCCGCGTTCCTGGAGGCGCGGGTCCGCAAGACGTCGGTCTACGCGGTGCTGCCGGTCGGGCTGTGCTTCCTGCCCGCGTTCGTGCTGATCGGTGTCGTGCCGGTGGTCGCCGCGCTGCTCGGTGAGGTGTTCGCCGCCCTTTGAGCCGCCCTTGGGCACCCCCTGAGCCGCCCTTTGAGCCTTCTTCCAAGTTCCGGTAGTCGCACAACGTAAGGAGTTCCGTGTACGCCATCCGAGCCCGTCTTCGTGCCCTTCGTGGGGACCGGGGAGTCACCACCGCCGAGTACGCCGTCTGCATGCTGGTCGGAGCCGGCTTCGCCGGTCTGCTGCTGAGGGTCCTGACCAGTGACGGGACGCGCATCGCCCTGACCAACCTGATCGGGCGGGCGCTGGCATGAGAAGCGACCGGGATCGTGGCGCCCACGCAGCGCGGCACCGGCGCCGCCGGGTCGGCGGTCCGAGCGACCGGGGGTCGGCCGTCGTCGAGTTCGCCGCGGCATTCCCCGCCGTTGTCCTGCTGCTGCTGGCCGGCCTCGCCGCCCTGGTCGTCGTGACGGCCAAGGTGCGGTGTGCGGACGCGGCCGGGCTGGCGGCGCGGGCGGCGGCCCGCGGCGAGCCGGACTCGGCGGCCTCGGAGACCGCGCCGTCGGGCGCCACGATCTCGGTCCAGCGCGACGGGGACCTGGTTCGGGTCAGCGTCCGCTACACGTTCCAGCCGCTGGGGCTGGTGCTGCACGAGCGGGCCGTCGCGCGGCTCGAACCCGGGGAGGGCCTGTCATGAGGGGTGCACATCGGTCGAGCAGTCCGCCGTGGACCTGGATGGGCGTGTGGCGGCGCCGGGGCGAGCAGCGGTGGCGGCCGCGACATACCCGGCGGGCGCTGCGGGCCCGGGCCGGCGGCGGGCGGGCCGGAGATCGGGGCAGCGTGACGGTGGTGGTGCTCGGGGTCGGGCTCGGGCTGCTGGTGGTCGGCGTGGCGCTCGTCGTCGGGGGTGGGCTGATCGTGGCCGAGCATCGTGCGCGCAACGCCGCCGATGCGGGGGCGCTGGCCGGGGCGCTCGCGGCCGGGCAAGGTGCGGCGGCGGCGTGCGGTGCGGCGGCCGAGCTGGTCGCCGAGAACGGTGGGCGGCTGGTGTCCTGCGCGCTCGACGGGCTCGACGTGACGGTGGACGTGCGGGTCGACGGGCCGGCCGGTACCGAGGCGGCGGCCGCCGCCAAGGCCGGGCCCGTGCGCGCCGCCGGGATCCGCTACGGCCCACAGGCCGGGCCCGTGCGCGCCGGAGGGAGTCGCTACGCCGCCAGGTCCGTTGTGCGGCGGGCCGGCTCTCGGGAGAGGGCGGACAGGACCAGGGACAGGACGGTGACGGCGTCGGCCTTGCCCAGCGGGTTGTTGCCGTTGCCGCACTTCGGGGACTGGACGCACGACGGGCAGCCCTGGTCGCACCGGCACTCGGCGACGACGGTGCGGGTGGCCGACAGCCAGTCGGTCGCGACCTCGAACGCGCGCTCGGCGAAGCCGGCGCCGCCGGGGTGGCCGTCGTACACGAAGACGGTGGGCAGGCCGGTGTCGGCGTGGAACGCGGTGGACAGGCCGCCGATGTCCCAGCGGTCGCAGGTGGCGACGAGCGGCAGCAGGCCGATGGAGGCGTGCTCGGCGGCGTGGAGGGCGCCGGGCCAGTCGACGTCGGGGACGCCCGCGGCGTCGAGGGCCTCGGGGGTGACCGTCCACCAGACCGCCACGGTGCGCAGCACGCGCTGCGGGAGGTCGAGCTCGCAGACGTCGATGACCTCGCCGGACACCAGGCGGCGCCGTTGATAGCTGACGACCTGGGAGGTGACCTCGACCTCGCCGAGGGACAGGGTGACAGCGCCGGCCGAGCCGGCCGTGCGGGTCTCGCGGACGGACAGGACGGTCACGTCGGTGACGTCGCGGGGGTGGGTGCTCCAGTCGGGGTCCTCGGCGTGGACCAGGGCGACGGAGTCGGCGAGGTCCAGCTTGTCGACGACATAGGTGATGCCCTGGTGGAGGTACACGGCGCCGTCGTGGACCTGGTGGTGGGCCGAGCCGGTGTCGACCGTGCCGAGCAGGCGGCCGGTGGCCGACTCGACGACGGCGACCGGGCCGCCGCCGGCGCCGCGGAGGTCGACGTCGGGGCGGTGGCGCTCGGTCCAGTACCAGCCGCTGGGGCGCTTGCGGAGGATGCCCGCAGCGACGAGGGCGTCGAGAGTGGGCTCGGCGGTCGGGCCGAACAGCGGCAGGTCGGCCGGGGTCAGCGGGAGCTCGGCGGCGGCGCAGCACAGCTGCGGGGCGAGGACGTGCGGGTTGCCGGGGTCGAACACCGTGGCCTCGACGGGGCGGCCGAAGAGGGCCTCGGGGTGGTGGACGAGGTACGTGTCGAGGGGGTCGTCGCGGGCGATGAGCACGCAGGTCGCGTCGCGGCCGGCCCGGCCCGCTCGGCCGGCCTGCTGCCAGAGGGAGGCGAGGGTGCCGGGGTAGCCCGAGATCAGGACCGCGTCGAGCCCGACCAGGTCGACGCCGAGCTCGAGGGCGTTGGTCGAGGCGAGGCCGAGCAGGGTGCCGTCGAGGAGGTCGCGTTCGAGGGCGCGGCGGTCCTCGCGCAGGTAGCCGGAGCGGTACGCGGCGACCCGGCTGCCCAGGCCGGGCACGGCGGTGTCGAGGGAGCGGCGGGCCATGGTGGCGACGAGCTCTGCGCCCTTGCGGGAGCGGATGAACGCGAGGGTTCGCACGCCGGCGGCCACCGCGTCGGCCAGCAGGTCGGCGGTCTCCCGCAGCGCGGACCGCCGGACGGGCTCCGCGTCGCGCGGCCGGGTGGGTGCGTCGCCGTCGCGCGAAGGAGACGAAGGAGACGTGGGAGCGTCGCGCGAAGCGAAGGCGGGCGAAGAGAAGCCCGGCGAGGAGGAGGTGGAGGGGAGGGCGGGGCTCGCCGGAAGGAGCGGCGGCTCCCACAGGGCGAAGGTGATGCCGCCGCGAGGGGAGGTGTCCTCGGTGAACGCGGTCACCGGGAGGCCGGTCAGGCGGGTGCCCGTGCGGAGCGGGTCACCCGAGGTGGCCGACGCCAGGATGAATGTGGGGGTGGTTCGGTAGCGGGCCGCCATGCGGCGCAGGCGGCGCAGGACGTGAGCCACGTGGGAGCCGAAGACGCCGCGGTAGGCGTGGGACTCGTCCACGATCACGTAGCGCAGGCCGCGCAGGAAGCGGGACCACGACGCGTGGCCGGGCAGGATGCCGTGGTGGAGCATGTCCGGGTTGGTCAGGACCACGCGGGCGTGCTGGCGGACCCAGTCGCGCTCCTCGCGGGACGTGTCTCCGTCGTAGGTGGCCGGGCGGACACCCGGGAGGTCCAGGGCCACCAGGCTGCGGAGCTGGTCGGCGGCCAGGGCCTTCGTCGGGGCGACGTAGAGGATTGTCGCGCGGTCGTCGGTGAGCAGCGTTGACAGGGCCGGCAGCTGGTAGGCCAACGACTTGCCGGAGCCTGTCCCGGTGGCGACCACCGTGTGGGCGCCCTGCCAGGCCGACGTCGCGGCCTCCGACTGGTGGCGCCACGGTGCGGTGATGCCGCGTGAACCCAGCGACGAGCGCAGCACGGGCGGCACCCAGTCGGGCCACGGTGCGGGGGTGCCGGGGCGTGGGGGCAGGTGCTCCACGTGGGTGAGGGAGTCGGCCGCCCGGTGCTGCGCAAAGAACACCCCCGCACTCTAAAACACCTGTTCGAAACGGTTGGTGCGGTACACGCGTGCCGTTTGTGGGAAAGGGGGTCAAGCGTCGCTTCGGTGCGGTGTCGATGGTTAGATGCCCGTGGAGCGCAAAACCGCCAGAGGAGGAGGTCCGCATGGAGCTGTCGTTGTCGACGTACGACTCCGGCGACCACACGGTGCTCGAAGTCGGCGGTGAGGTGGACGTCTACACCGCCCCGCGGCTCCGCGAGAAGCTGGTCGAGCTGGTCGAGCAGGGGTCCCGGCACGTCGTCGTCGACCTCAGCCGGGTCGAGTTCCTCGACTCGACCGGCCTGGGCGTGCTCGTGGGCGCGCTCAAGCGGCTCCGGGCGGTCAACGGCACATTCGGCCTGGTCTGCGCGCACGAGCGGCTGCTGAAGATCTTCCGGATCACCGCGCTGGACCGGGTCTTCTCGCTGTACGACTCGGTGGCCGCGGCGACCGCGGCCGACGGTGCCGAGTCCGATCCCAAAGCGCCCAAAGCGTAGGTCCATGCCCACTGTCCGACTGTCGTTCTCGCCGGCGGCGGCGCACGTCCGCACCGCCCGGCTGGTCGGCGTGGCCGTCGCGCGGCGGGCCGGCGTGGCCGAGGAGCTGCTCGAAGAGGTCCGCCTGGCGATCGGCGAGGCGTGCTCGCGCGCGGTCGCGCTGCACCGCTCGCACGGCCTCGACGACCTGGTCGACGTCGCCATGGCCGATGGCGACCGGTTCACCGTGCGGGTGGTCGACCGCGCCGCGAACGGCGCCATGGTCACCCGCTCGCCGGAGGACGACGAGACCGTCGTGCTGCTCTCGGATCCGGCGTTGCCGCTGACCACGCCGCCTGACCTCCTCGCGGAGGAGGCGGTTGCCGCCCGGATGGGGTTGGCCCTCCTGGCGGGTCTCGTGGATGATCTGAGTGTGTCCGAATTGTCCGAAGGCGTCGGCACCGAGGTCCGCATGTCGTGGCCGCTTGAGCGGTCCAGCGACTGACCTACGAGGAAAGATCGGCGAGGTTCGATTTAAGGAAACTCGCAAGTCGGTGTGACCACAGACACGCCTGGCGGCTACAGTACGGCGATCGTGTATGACGGCCCTGGTCATTGGGTACCTCGGTCGTCCAGCACGGCTCCCCGCGTGGAGAATCCGCCGCCGGCCTGACCGCTCGCGGCGCTGTCATGTGTCGGTACAGGAGGACAACGAATGTCCGGATCGCTCGTCGCTAACGGCGAGATTTCCCTTACCGGGAGCAACCTGACCTACATCGTCGTCGCGCTCGTCATCGCCTTCGTGGCGCTCGGGTTCGCCGCGGCGCTGGTCAAGGCAGTTCTCGCGACCGGTCGGGGCACCCCGAAAATGCAGGAGATCGCCGGGGCGGTGCAGGAGGGCGCGACCGCGTACCTCGTCCGCCAGTTCAAGACCCTCGGCATCTTCGTCGTCATCGCCGTGGTGCTGCTGTTCCTGCTCCCGGTCAACGAGGCCGGTGACAACGAAACTCTGATCAAGATCGGCCGCTCGGCGTTCTTCATCGTCGGCGCGGTGTTCTCGGCCTTCATCGGTGGCGCCGGTATGGCGCTGGCCACCCGCGCCAACCTGCGCGTCGCGGCGGCGGCCCGAGAAGACGGCGGTCGTGAGAAGGCGATGCAGATCGCGTTCCGCACCGGTGGCGTGGTCGGCTTCCTCACCGTCGGCCTCGGCCTGTTCGGTGCGGCGCTGGTCGTGCTGATCTTCAAGGGCGACGCCCCGACCGTGCTGGAGGGCTTCGGCTTCGGCGCCGCCCTGCTCGCGATGTTCATGCGGGTCGGCGGCGGCATCTTCACCAAGGCCGCGGACGTCGGCGCCGACCTGGTCGGCAAGGTCGAGAAGAACATCCCCGAGGACGACCCGCGCAACGCCGCGACGATCGCCGACAACGTCGGTGACAACGTCGGTGACTGCGCCGGCATGGCCGCGGACCTCTTCGAGTCCTACGCCGTGACCCTCGTCGCCGCGCTGATCCTGGGCCGCGCCGCCTTCGGCGTCGACGGCCTGATCTTCCCGCTGATCGTCTCGACGATCGGTGTCCTGGTGGCGATCCTCGGTGTGGCGCTGACCCGCCTGCGCCCCTCCGACCGCAACGGCCTCGTCGCGATCAACCGGGCGTTCTACATCTCCGCCATCATCTCGGCCGTCCTGGTCAGCGCCGCCGCGCTGTTCTACCTGCCGGCCGACTGGGCGAAGCTGCTCGGCACCGAGTGGCGCGCCACACTGAACCTCGCCGAGGGCGACACCCCGCCGTTCGGCCCGCACGTCACCGCCATCATCGCCGTGGTCATCGGCATCGCCCTGGCCGCCATCATCCAGGCGCTCACCGGGTACTTCACCGAGACCGAGCGCCGCCCGGTCAAGGACATCGGCAAGAGCGCCCTGACCGGCCCGGCGACGGTCGTGCTGGCCGGCGTGAGCGTCGGCTTCGAGTCGGCCGTCTACTCGGCCATCGTCATCGGGGCGGGCGTGTTCGGCGCCTTCCTGCTCGGTGGCGGCTCGATCACGCTGTCGCTGTTCGCGGTCGCCATGGCCGGCACCGGCCTGCTGACGACCGTCGGCGTCATCGTCGCGATGGACACCTTCGGCCCGATCAGCGACAACGCGCAGGGCATCGCCGAGATGTCCGGCGACATCGACGAGCGCGGCGCCCGCACGCTGACCGAGCTCGACGCGGTCGGCAACACCACCAAGGCGATCACCAAGGGCATCGCGATCGCGACGGCCGTCCTCGCGGCGACCGCGCTGTTCGGGTCGTACACCGACACCATGCAGCGGGCGCTCACCGAGGCCGGGTCGAAGCTGTCGACCGATGCGCTGCTCAACGTGGCCAACCCGCGCAACCTGGTGGGCCTGCTCATCGGCGCGGCCGTCGTGTTCCTGTTCTCCGGCCTGGCGATCAACGCCGTGGCCCGTTCTGCGGGCGCGGTCGTGTTCGAGGTCCGCCGCCAGTTCCGCGAGTTCCCGGGCATCATGGACGGCTCGCAGCGCCCGGAGTACGGCAAGGTCGTCGACATCTGCACCCGCGACGCCCAGCGCGAGCTGGTCACGCCCGGCCTGCTCGCGATCATGGCCCCGATCGCCGTCGGCTTCGGCCTCGGCGTCGGCCCGCTGGCCGCGTACCTGGCCGGCGCGATCGGCACCGGCACGCTCATGGCGGTGTTCCTGTCCAACTCCGGTGGGGCGTGGGACAACGCGAAGAAGCTGGTCGAGGACGGCACCCACGGCGGCAAGGGCTCGCCCGCGCACGCCGCGACCGTCATCGGCGACACCGTCGGCGACCCGTTCAAGGACACCGCCGGCCCGGCCATCAACCCGCTCCTCAAGGTGATGAACCTGGTGGCGCTGCTGATCGCCCCGGCCGTCGTGCTCTACACGGTCGGCGACGGCAACCCCGCGGTGCGCTACATCGCCGCGATCGTCGCGGTCGGCGTCATCGCCGCCGCCGTCATCGTGAGCAAGCGCAAGCCGGTGGCGATGGACTCCGGCGACGACAACGGCGCCTCCCAGGAGGAGCCGGCTCCGGAGCGGGTCACCGCCTGATCAACGCCACGAAGCGCCCCGGCCGGATGCGATCCGGCCGGGGCGTCGTGTTTTCTCGAACACACGATCGGTTCTACGCTGCAACCCATGCGCGTCCGTCGGGTTCTCGTCGCCGTGGTGTTCCTCGTGGGTACTGCGGGGTGCTCCGCCGACGGCGCCGGTGACGTGGCCCCGAAGCAGTGGGCGCAGTCGGTCTGCACCGCCCTGGCCCCCTGGCGCGCCGAGATCAACGACCTGACCACGAAGGCCCAGCAGCAGCTCCAGGCGGCCAGGACCGCGGCGCAGACCAAGACGAACATCGTCGACCTGCTGGCCGGGGCCGAGACGGCGAGCGAGAAGGCCCGGGTCGGCGTCGACGGCGCCGGCGTGCCCGACGTCAAGGACGGCGACAAGGTCGCCGCCCAGTTCACCGCCTCGCTGTCGAAGGCGCGCGACGCCTACGGCAACGCCAAGCGCACGGTCTCCGGGCTGCCGACGAACGATTCGAAGGCGTTCTACGCGTCGGTGACGGCGGCGTTCGCCACGCTCAAGGAGGAGTACGAGCAGAGCGCGATCGACCCGGCCCACGTCGGCCCGAAGGACCTGCAGAAGGCGTTCGACGAGGTGCCCGAGTGTCGATGACCCGGTCCGTCGCCGCCCGGCAGCTCTCGCTGTTCGGGGTCGAGGCGCGCCCGCCGGCGCCGCACGACCTCGAGGGGCTGCTGCTGGGGGCCGGCCAGGTCGGCCGCATGGGCGGCACCGGCCGGGTGACGACCGTGGTGGAGGACGCCTGGCGGTGTGCCGTGCTGCGGGCCGAGTGCGAGCTGCGCGGCCTGGTGCTGACCTGCGACCCGGCCCCGGAGTCGGCCTTGGAGGAGGACCGCTTCGTGGTCCGGACCGCGTACTCGGCGGCTCTCGCCCCGCTGGCCGGTCGCTGGCTCGACGACGACGGCGTGCAGCGGGCCCCCGGTGACCTGACGCTGGACGGGCGGCGGCTGCGGCTGTGGGTGGCCGCGGCCGGCATGTACGACGGGCAGCGCGCCTACCTGCTGCGGCTCGCGCCGAAGCCCCGGCCGCCCGAACCGGAGCCCGAACCCGGGGCCGAACCCGCGCCGGAAGCGGACGAGGAGCCGGAGGCCGCGGCAGAAGCACCAGTAGTTGACGAACCACGCGAACCCGAGAGAACAGCTCCAAAGCCGACCATACATACCAGGGCAGATGCGAAGCCGAACAAACGGCGCAAAAAGCCCGACAGCAAGGTCTCGGCCTTCGACCCCGGCCCGGACGAGTTCGCCGACTTCGACGCCTATGACGCTCCCGACCCGTACGCCGAGGTCGAACCTTTCACGGACCCGGGCGCCGACGATTGGCCCGACTCGGGCATCGCGGACCTGCCGGCGGTCGCCCTGGACATCGTCCCGGAGCCGCCCCCGGCCGTCCAAGCCGAACCGGACATGATCGGTGAAATTACCATAGACCGCACCCTGGCCGACAACTGGATCGCCGTCGGCGAGGCGCTGGTCGCCCTCGGGCTGCCGGCCGTGTTCATCGCCCCCGACGAGGGCGGCCCCGCGTACCGGATCGTGGGACTCCGGCGGATCAACCGGCTGGCCGAGCTCGTGGGCGAACCGCCCCCCGACGCGCCCGCCGAGACCTGGCCGAGATAGCGCCGCGGTAGGGTGGCGCATCTAACGGCGTACCACCCGCGTACCTAGCCCGCGCGGCATGAACTGCGGGAAATCGACACCCCATCGACCCGACAAACCGCCACAAACACGGCAGCCGATGCGACACGTACGCAAGATCGGGCTGGTAGCGGTTGTGCTTGGGTGTACCGTGGCGCCGATCGGCGTGTCGCACGCCGACTGCTGAGTGTCCCTTTGCGCAACTCGGCGCGAAGGGACGCGTTACGTTTGACGTCTGTCGTCCGCACCGGGGAGAACTGTGCCGAACTCCGCCAACACGAAGCGGCTGGTGATCGTGGAGTCGCCGGCCAAGGCCAAGACGATTTCGGGCTACCTCGGCCCGAATTACGTCGTGGAGGCCAGCTTCGGGCATGTCCGCGACCTGCCCGTGGGCAAGAAGGACATGCCGGACGACCTCAAGAGCAAGCCGTGGGCCTACCTGGGTGTCGACGTCGACAACGATTTCACCCCGGTCTATATCATCTCGGCCGACCGGCGAAAGCAGATCACCCGCCTGAAAGCGCTCCTCAAGGAGGCGAGCGAGGTCTACCTCGCCACCGATGAGGACCGCGAGGGCGAGGCCATCGCGTGGCACCTCTACGAGACGCTGAAGCCGAAGGTGCCGGTCCGGCGGATGGTGTTCCACGAGATCACCCGCCCGGCGATCCAGGCCGCCGTCGCCAACCCCCGCGACATCAACCGCGCGCTGGTCGACGCCCAGGAGGCCCGGCGCATCCTCGACCGGCTGTATGGGTACGACGTCTCGACCGTGCTGTGGAAGAAGGTCCAGCGCGGCCTGTCCGCCGGCCGGGTCCAGTCGGTCGCGACCCGCATCGTCGTGGAGCGCGAGCGGCAGCGGATGAAGTTCCGCGCCGCCGAGTACTGGGACATTCTGGCCCGGCTGCAGCCCGACAACGACGAGCGCACGTTCAACGCCACGCTGATCGCGCTCGACGGCGACCGGGTCGCCACCGGCCGCGACTTCGACCCGGAGACCGGCAAGGTCAGGCCGGGAGCGGGCGTGATCCACCTCGACGAGCAGGGCGCCCGCGGCCTGGCCGCCCGCCTGGAGGGCCGGCCGTTCACGGTCACCCGGGTCGAGGAGAAGCCGTATCGCCGCAAGCCCTACCCGCCGTTCATCACCTCGACGCTCCAGCAGGAGTCGGCCCGCAAGCTGCGCCTGTCCAGCGCGCAGACCATGCGGGTGGCGCAGCGGCTGTATGAGAACGGCTACATCACGTACATGCGTACGGACTCGGTCAGCCTGTCGGAGGCGGCCATCGCCGCGGCCCGGCGGCAGATCCACGACCTGTACGGGCCGTCCGCGGTGCCGCCGCAGCCCCGGCGGTACACCGGAAAGGTCAAGAACGCCCAGGAGGCGCACGAGGCCATCCGGCCCGCCGGCGAATCCTTCCGCACGCCCGGCGACGTGGCGAAGGAGCTCTCCGCGGAGGAGCTGCGGCTCTACGAGCTGATCTGGCAGCGCACGATCGCGTCGCAGATGACGGACGCCGTCGGGAACAGCACCTCGGTGCGGATCAACGCCACGACCGCCAACCAGGAGTCGGTGGACTTCGGCGCGACCGGCAAGACGATCACCGACCCCGGCTTCCTGCGGGCGTACGTCGAGTCGTCCGACGACGAGAACGCCGAGGCGGAGGACGCCGAGCGGCGCCTGCCGGTGCTGGTCAAGGGCCAGCCGGTGACCGAGCGCGGCCTGACCCCGACCGGCCACACCACCCAGCCGCCGGCCCGCTACACGGAGGCGTCGCTGGTCAAGGCGATGGAGGAGCTCGGCATCGGGCGCCCGTCGACCTACGCGTCGATCATGGAGACGATCAACAACCGGGGGTATGTCTTCAAGCGCGGCCAGGCGCTGATCCCCTCGTTCCTCGCGTTCGCCGTCGTGGGGCTGCTGGAGAAGCACTTCCCGCGGCTGGTCGACTACGACTTCACCGCGTCGATGGAGAACGTCCTCGACGAGATCGCGGCCGGCGACGAGAGCGCCGTGGACTTCCTGCGCCCCTTCTACTTCGGTGGCGACACCGGCGACGAGGGGTCGGTGGCCCGCCAGGGCGGTCTGAAGCGCATGGTGACCGAACGGCTGGGCGAGATCGACGCGCGCGGGATCAACTCGATCCCGCTTTTCCGTGACGAGGCCAACCGCGACGTCGTCGTGCGGGTCGGCCGCTACGGCCCCTACCTGCAGCGCACGATCCCCGACGCGCCCGAGGGCGAGGAGGGCGACCGCGCCCCGGTGCCCGACGGCATCGCGCCCGACGAGCTGACCCCGGAGAAGGTCGCCGAGCTGTTCGTCGGCGGCACGGGCGGGGAGCGGAAGCTCGGCGAGCACCCCGAGACGGGCGAGCCGGTCGTGATCAAGTCGGGCCGCTTCGGGCCGTACGTGTCGACCGGCGAGAAGAACGCGTCGCTGCTGTCGACCCAGTCGGCCGAGCACCTGACCCTCGCAGAGGCGCTCAAGCTGCTCACCCTGCCCCGCCTGGTGGGCAAGGACGAGAGCGGCGAGGACATCCTGGCCTCGCCCGGCCGCTACGGCCCGTACATCAAGCGCGGCACCGACACCCGCTCGCTCGCCGGCGAGGACCAGCTCTTCACGGTCACGCTGGAGGAGGCGCTCGCGCTGCTGGCGGCGCCGAAGACGCGCGGCCGCGCGGCGGCCAAGCCGCCGCTGCGCGAGATGGGGCCCGACCCGGCGACCGAGAAGCCGCTGGTCATCAAGGACGGGCGCTTCGGGCCGTATGTGACGGACGGCGAGTTCAACGCCTCGCTGCGCCGCAACCAGACGGTCGAGGCGCTGACCCTCGACGAGGCGAGCGAGATGCTGGCCGAGAAGCGGGCCAAGGGCCCGGCCCCGAAGAAGGCCCGGGCCACGAACAAGGCCGCGCCCGACGAGGCCGCGCCGGCCAAGAAGGCGACCGCCGCGAAGAAGACCACCGCCGCCAAGAAGGCGACGCCGGCCAAGAAGGCCGCCCCGCGCAAGGCGGCCGCCAAGAAGGCGGCCCCGCCCGCGGAGTAGCTACGCGCCGAGGACCCGGTCGGTGTACGCGTTGGCGAACAGCCGGCCGGGGTCCAGCTTGTCGCGCAGCCCGAGGAAGTCGCCGAACCGCGGGTAGGCCTCGGCCAGCGAGGCGGCGTCGCGGTAGTTCATCTTGCCCCAGTGCGGGCGGCCGCCCAGCGGCGTGAGCAGTGCTTCGAAGCGGCGGAAGTACTCCTCGTAGGGCGCGCCGACGAACTGGTGGATCGCGACGTAGGCGTTGTCGCGGCCGTAGCCGTGCGACAGCCAGATGTCGTCGGCAGCCGTGAAGCGGACCTCGACCGGGAACTGGATGCGGAACGGCAGGCTTTCCACGATGCCGCGCAGTCCGTCGAATGCCTCGCGGAGCGCCTCGCGGGGCATTCCGTACTCCATCTCCACGAACCGGACCCGGCGCGGTGTGCAGAAGACCTCGTGGGACGGCGCGGTGTACGTGCGGGCCGAGAGGGCCCGGGCCGAGACGCGGCTCACCGCCGGTACCACTGCCGGAAATGTCCGGCCCAACCGGCAGGCCCCGCCGAACACCGTGTTGGACAGGAAGTCGTCGTCCAGCCAGCGCCGCCAGCCGGCCAGCGGCCGGTCCGACGCCGGCACGATGTTGTTGCGCTTCATCTGGACGCGGTCGGTATACGGGAACCAGTAGAACTCGAAGTGGTCGTTCTCGGCGACGTGCGACGACAGGCCCGACCAGACGTCGGCGAGCGTGCCCGGCCGCTCGTCGGCCTGGAGTACGAACGCCGGCACGCAGCGCAGCGTCACCGCGGTGAGCACGCCGAGCGCGCCGATGTTCACCCGGGCGGCGTTGAAGAGGTCGGGCTGCTCGGTCGCCGAGCAGCGCACGAGGGTGCCGTCGGCGGTGACCAGTTCCAGCGCCTCGATGAAGGTGGAGAGGCAGCCGTAGGCGGCTCCGGTGCCGTGGGTGCCGGTCGACAGCGCGCCGGAGATGGTCTGGGCGTCGATGTCGCCCAGGTTCGGCATGGCCAGACCGTGGGCGGTCAGCGTCGCATTGAGTACCTTGAGCGGCATGCCCGCACCGACCGTGACCAGGTTGTCCTCGATCTTGATGACCGAGGCCATCCGGTCCAGCTCGATCCGGACGCCGTCGGTGGCGGCCGTGGGCGTGAACGAGTGGCCGCTGCCCACCGCCTTCACGCGCAGGCCGTCGGCGGCCGCGGCGCGCAGTACCTCACCCAGCTCGGCCGGGGTGGCGGGGTGCGCGGCCCGGGCGGCGCGCGCGGTCTGGTTGCCGGCCCAGTTGCTCCACGGAGACGTCACAAAAAATGAGTACCCTTCACGTATACCCCCAGTCAATCACCCATCCATGTGTCGGTCAGTCGCCTGGGTGAAACCGGCTATCCGGCGTTCGTCCCCGGTCGTTGACGTGAGTAGGTTTCAAAGCACCAGATAGAGGGGGGACATGGCGACGCAGACAGTGGCCGGCGCCGGGACGAAGCCGCTGCGCCGGGTGCCGGTGCAGGGGCGCAGCGTGGCGCGGGTCGGGCGGATGCTCGACGCCTGCGCCGAGCTCGTCGACGAGGTCGGCTACGACGGCCTGACCACCACGTTGCTGGCCGAGCGGGCGGGGGTGGCGATCGGCTCGGTCTACCAGTTCTTCCCGGACAAGCGGGCCATCGTGCAGGCGCTGACGCTGCGCAGCCTGGAGCGGTACCTCGAGCGCCTCGGCGCGCGCCTCGCCGACGAGGGCATCACCAACTGGTGGGACGCCGTCGATGCGGCGATCGACCAGTACATCGACATGCACCGCACCGTGCCGGGCTTCCGGACGCTGCACTTCGGCGACGTGGTCGACATCCATCTGCTCGACGACGAGCGGGACAACAACGACGTCATCGTCGGGCAGCTGTCCGACCTGCTCATCGCCCGGTTCTCGATCGTTGACGCCGAGCGGCTGCAGTTCGTGCTGGCGATCGCCGTCGAGGCCGCCGACGGGCTGATCAAGCTGGCGTTCCGCCGCTCCCCGGACGGCGACGCGCTGGTGCTCGGCGAGGCCAAGGCGCTGATCCGGGAGTACCTGCACCACCGCCTCTGAGCAGGCCTCCGCCGCAGCGGGTAAAGCGTTTGAAACGCGTTGTTGACAATCCCACAACACCTGTCCGCTTTGCCCGCTGCGGCGCATACTTCTGATCGACCGGTACCCCACTCGAGGACTGGATCCGTCAGATGAACAGGCAAAACATCGGTATCATCGGCGCTGGACGGGTAGGGGCGGTGCTCGGCGCCGCGCTCGTTCGATCCGGCCACAGGGTGATCGCCGCGGTGGGTGTCTCCGCCGCCTCCAAGACCCGCGCCGAGCTGCTGCTGCCGGGCGCCTCGCTGCTCCCCGCCGACAAGGTGGCCGCCGCCGCGGACCTGGTCCTCCTCGCGGTACCCGACGACGCGCTCCCGGGCCTGGTCAACGGCCTGGTCGAGACCGGCGCGCTGCGCCGCGGACAGATCGTCGCCCACACCTCCGGCGCCCACGGCCTGGCCGTGCTGGCCCCGGTCACCGCCGTCGGGGCCGAGCCGCTCGCCCTGCACCCGGCCATGACGTTCACCGGCACCGAGGCCGACCTGGCCCGGCTGCCCGGCATCTCGTTCGGCGTCACCGCCCCCGAGCACCTGCGGGAGACCGCCGCGGGCCTGGTCGGCGACCTGGGCGGCGTCGTCGAGTGGATCGCCGAGGAGAAGCGGCCGCTGTACCACGCGGCGCTCGCACACGGCGCGAACCACCTCGTCACGCTGGTGAACGAGGCGATGGACCGGCTGCGCGACGCCGGCGTGCACCACCCCGAGCAGGTGCTCGCCCCGCTGCTGGGCGCGGCGCTCGACAACACGCTCCGCCTCGGCGACGCTGCCATCACCGGCCCGGTGTCCCGCGGCGACGCCGGTACCGTCGAGAAGCACCTCCACGCGCTGGAGGCGGTGGCGCCCGGCTCCGTCCCGCCCTACCTGGCGCTCGCCCGGCGCACCGCCGACCGGGTCATCGCCGCCGGCCGGCTGCGCCCGATCGACGCCGAGCCGCTGCTGGACGTGCTCGGAAGCCACTCCCGTACCGCGGAGCGTGCCGCGTGAAGGTCGTCTCCTCCCGTCCGGCGCTCGCCGCGGCCCGCGCCGAGGCGACTGGAACCGTTGCCGTCGTCATGACCATGGGGGCGCTGCACGAGGGGCACGCGGCGCTGCTGTCGGCGGCGCGGGCCGAGGCCGGCACGGTGCTGCTGACGATCTTCGTCAACCCGCTGCAGTTCGGGCCCAACGAGGACTTCGACCGCTATCCGCGGACCCTCGACGACGACCTCGCGCTGGCCCGATCGATCGGGGTCGACGTCGCCTTCACCCCGTCGCGCGACGTGATGTACCCGCACGGTGAGCCGCTGGTGCGGGTACACCCCGGCCCGGCCGGCGAGCTGTACGAGGGCGCCAGCCGGCCCGGCTTCTTCCACGGCGTGCTGACCGTGGTCAACAAGCTGTTCCAGCTGACCCGGCCCGACGTCGCGTACTTCGGCGAGAAGGACTACCAGCAGCTCGGCCTGATCCGGGCGATGGTCCGCGACTTCGACCTGCCGATCGACGTGCGGGGCGTGCCGACCGTGCGGGAGGCCGACGGGCTGGCGCTGTCCAGCCGCAACCGCTACCTCGCGCCGTCGGAGCGCTCGTCGGCGCTGACCCTGTCCCGGGCGCTGCGGGCCGCTGCCGACGAAGGCGAGCGCGGCGGGGACGCCGTGGCCGCGGGCCTCGCCGTCTTCGCCGAGGCGCCCGAGGTCAAGCTCGACTACCTGGTGCTCACCGATCCGCTGGTCGGGCCCGTGCCCGCGCACGGCCCGGCCCGGCTGCTCACCGCGGCCTGGGTCGGCGCGACCCGGCTCATCGACAACGTAGAGGTACGGCTTCCGTGATCCGCACGATGCTCAAGTCCAAGATCCACCGCGCCACGGTCACCCAGGCCGACCTGCACTACGTGGGCTCGGTGACCGTCGACGAGGACCTCATGGACGCCGCCGACCTGCTCGCCGGCGAACAGGTCGCGATCGTCGACGTGACCAACGGGGCGCGGCTGGAGACCTACGTGATCGCGGGCCCGCGCGGCTCCGGCGTCATCGGGATCAACGGCGCCGCCGCCCACCTGGTCCACCCGGGCGACCTGGTCATCCTGATCTCGTACGGGCAGCTGGACGAAGCCGAGGCGCGCGTCTATGTCCCGCGCGTCGTCCACGTCGACGCGGATAACAAGGTCATCGAGCTCGGTCACGATCCGGCGGACGCTGTGCCGGGTATGGTGGGGTCGCCCGTGCGCGGCGACACGGTGGGAGACCTCGCCCGGGCATAGACCAAACCTGGGTGACCGAGCGCGGTGCGCGGTGTGGGACGTCGCCTGAAGGTGACAGGGAGGTCGCTTTGCGACGCGCGCTCGCTGTGCTGAGCGTGTTGTTACTGCTGTCCGCCTGCGCCCCGGCGCCTCCCCCAGCCGGCACCGACGGCGATCTTGTCAATGGCTGGGCGATGCTGCCGGCGGCGGCGCTCGTGGTGCCGGTCGCGCCGGCCTGCTTCGAGCTGCCCGCCGGCGCCGTGGCCGGCGACGTGACCCGCTGGCCCGAGCCGGTGGACTGCGCCGCCCCGCACCAGGTCGAACTGGTCAGCGTCGGGCAGTTCGCTGGCGCCGACGCCGACCGGGCCACCCCGCCGGCCAGCGGCGGCGCGGGCTTGAAGGCCGCCCACGCCAAGTGCTCCGCCGACGCCAACGCCCTACTCGGGGCCGACTGGCGGCTCGGGCGGCTGGCGCTCAGCGTCGACCTGCCGACGCCTTCCCAGTGGGATGCCGGCGCCCGCTGGTACCGCTGCAATCTCCGGACCCTCGAAGACCCCGACCGCTTCGCTCCGGTGACCAGGTCCGGCTCGGTCCGTGGGGCGCTCGGACCCGGCGGCGACCTCCTCCTCGGCTGCGTGTCGGTGACCCAGCCCGCCGGGGGCAAGGCCGGCGAGATCGACCGCATCCGGCCGGCCCGCTGCGACCAGCCGCACGAGGCGGAGTTCGCCGGGATGTTCGAGCCGCCCGACGGCCCCTATCCACCGGATCCCGGCACGCGGCGCGACGTGAACCTCGCCGGCTGCCGCCCGGTCGTGGCCCGGTTCGCCGGGGTCCCCGACGACGCCAACTTCCGCTCACGTACCGGTCTGATCACAATGCCGTTCGACAAGGCGGCGTGGGAGCTGGGCAACCGCGCCGTGCGGTGCTTCGTCTGGCCGCCCAAACCGGTCGCGACCTCGCTGAAAGGAGGCGGGACAAAGGCGCTGCCGATCACTACTGCCTGACCTGTCGCCGGGTTGCTTCGGACATTTATGGTTGGCACACTGCACCGGCGTTCCGTGCGCTCGGGGGAGGGGACAACGAAGATGACGCGTTTCCGGCGACTCATTCCGGCACTGGTGCCGGCCGTCGCGGTGTTCTTGCTCGCCGCCTGTGGCACCCCGGCGGGGGTCGACAAGGACCTGACCGACGACTGGACGATGCTGGACGCCGCGAAGATCCCGTCACCGCCCGTGAACAAGTGCTACAACACCAGCGTCAGCTACTTCGCGCACGACACCACGACGATCTTCTCGTTCACGGCGGTCGAGGCGTGCACCAGCGCCCACGCCAGCGAGACGTTCTTCGTCGGCGAGCTCACCGGCAGCGCGGCGACCGGGTCGACGCCGCCCAAGGGTGCCGCCCTCAACGACGCCTGGCAGAAGTGCGCCAAGGAGGCCGAGAGCTTCCTCGGCGGCGACTATCACGACGGCCGCCTCGCGATGCTCGTGCTCGCCCCGTCGGCGGCGCACTGGGCCGCCGGCGCCCGCTACTTCCGCTGCGACCTCGCCGAGGTGGCCAGCGACGGCAACAAGCCGGTGAGCCGCAACAGCTCGCTCAAGGACGGGCTGCGCGGCGACAAGCCGATCGCGCTGACCTGCATGCAGGAGACCTACGAGGCCGACGGCAAGACCTGGCTCGACTACAACGTGAGCTCGTGCACCAACGTCCACAACATGGAGTACGTCGGCACCTACACCTCCGGTGAGCGGGCCTTCCCGACGAACTCCGAGGAGCGCCGCGCCGCGATGCGGCCCGGTTGCGAGGCGCTGGGTGCGAAGTACCTCAACATGAGCACCTCGACGCTGGTCAACCACCAGCAGCTCGGCATCGGCTTCTGGCTGGTGGACGAGGAGGCGTGGCTGCGCGGCGACCGCGCGGCCCGCTGCTACGCGATGCTGTTCGACAAGCTGACGACCACCAAGTCCGTGAAGAACCTCGGCAGCGGCAAGGTGTAGCTCATGAAGCGGTGGCAGGCCGGCCTGTCGCTGGCCCTGGTGGCGTTCCTCGCGGCCTGCGGCGCGCCGGCCGGCACCGACGGCGACCTGGTCGACGACTGGTCACCGCTGGGCAAGCCCGGCGTGCCGGTGCCGGCCGTCGGGCAGTGCTGGGCCGGCGCCGCCTCGGCGGAGAAGCTCGAGCCGGGCTCGGGCATGAAGGCGGTCGACTGCGCGGTCGACCACGCGAGTGAGACGTTCCACGTCGGCTCGTTCGCCGGGACCACCGCGCAGGGCTCCGTGCCGCCGGCCGGTGCGCAGCTCGCCGACGCCTACGGCACGTGCGACCAGCAGGCGAAGTCGTTCCTGGACGGCGACTGGCACGACGGCCGGCTGGTCCTGCGGGTGTTCGCGCCGACCGAGGCCCAGTGGCGCGGCGAGGCCCGGTTCTTCCGCTGCGACCTGATCGAGGTCAGCGATGACAACGGCACGGTCTTCACCCGGA
>NZ_JBEXCY010000111.1:0-37275 GCF_040605515.1 Dactylosporangium sp. NPDC005572
GGGGCGGGCCGGCGCGGGGTGGGCCAGCGTGGCGCGTGCCGGCGCCGCACAGACCGACGCCGTACGGACCGGCGTGGGGCGGCGTGACGTGGTTAGTGGGGTCGGGACAGTAGGCGGCGGGCGGCGCGGACCACCGCCGCGTCGACCATGCGGCCGTCCGCTCCCACCAGGACGGCGGCGCCCGACGCCACCGCCGCGTCGTAGCGGCGGACCAGGTCGGCCGCCTCGGCCAGGCGCTCGGGCGACGGCGTGAAGACCTCGTTGACGACCGGGAGCTGGGCGGGGTGGATGCAGGCCCGCCCGACGAAGCCCAGGCGGCGCAGGGCCTCCGTCGACGAGCGGAGCGCGTCGAGGTCGCGGTAGTCGGTGCTCACCGGGGCCACCGGTGGGGCGATCCCGGCCGCCGCGCTGGCCACGACGACGTGGGAGCGGATCGGCAGCAGTTCGCGCTCGTCCGGGCCGGGCGTCAGGCCCAGGTCGGCGCGCAGGTCGGCCTCCCCCAGCTGCAACCGGGCCACCCGCGGGGCCCGGGCCAGCTCGACGGCGTTGAGCACGGCCGCCGCGGACTCCAGCAGCGGCACGACGGCGATGCCGCCGACCGGCAGTCCCGCGGCCTCCTCGGCGGTGGCGAGGACGGCGGCCAGCGCGGTCAGCTCGCCGGCCGTCTCGGCCTTGGCGACGCAGACGCCGGCCAGGCCGGGCACCGCCACCGCCCGGGCGTCCTCCAAGCCCGCCTCGCCCGGGTTGATCCGGACCCACACGGCCGGGCGGCCGGCGTCCGGGAGCGACGACAGCCAGGAGCGCACGGCGAGACGCGCGGCGGACTTCGCCGCGGCCGGTACCGCGTCCTCGAGGTCGGCGATGACCGCGTCGGCGCCCCGGGTGAGCGAACCCGCCAGCTTCGCCGGGGCGTCGCCCGGCACGTACAGGTACGACCTCATCCGATGCGGCCCTTTCCGCTGGTCAGCGCACGGGCGATCACGATGCGCTGGATGTCGTTCGTGCCCTCGCCGATCATCATGAGCGGCGCGTCGCGGTACAGGCGCTCGACCACGAACTCCTTGGAGTAGCCGTAGCCGCCGTGGACCTGCATGGCCGACAGGGCGCAGGCCGCGGCGGCCTCGGACGCGAATGCCTTCGCCATCCCGGCCTCCAGGTCGACGCGCTGTCCGGCGTCGGCGCGCGACGCCGCCCAGTACACCATCAGGCGCGCCGCCTGGACCTGCATGGCCATGTCGGCCAGCCGCAGCTGGATCGCCTGGAACTCGGAGATCTGCGAGCCGAAGGCCGTCCGGACGGAGCTGTACCGCAGCGCCTCGTCGTAGGCGGACTGCGCGATGCCGAGGGCGCGGGCGGCGACGTTGATCCGGCCGGTTTCGAGCCCGGACAGCACCTGCTGCATGCCCCGCCCCTCGACCCCGCCGAGCAGGGCGGTGACCGGGACGCGGACGTCGTCGAGGAGCACCTCGCACGACTCGGTGCCCTTGTAGCCCAGCTTGGGCAGGTCGCGCAGCACCTCGAAGCCGGGCGTCCCGGCCTCGACCAGCAGCACCGACATGCCGCGGTGGGCCGGCGACGCGGTGGGGTCGGTCTTGACGAGCACCGGCAGCGGGTCGGCGTGCCGGGCGTTGGTGATCCAGGTCTTGCGGCCGGTGACGACGTAGTGGTCGCCGTCGCGGCGGGCGACCGTGCGGATGCCCTGCAGGTCGGTGCCGGCGTCCGGCTCGGTGAGGCCGATCCCGCTGCGGCGGGCACCGGTGGCGAGGTCCGGCAGGTATTGGCGCTTCTGTTCCTCGGTGCCGTGCCGGGCGATGAGCCAGCAGGCGAGGGAGTGGCTGCCGAGGATGCCGGCGATGCCCATCCAGCCCTTGGCGATCTCCTCGAAGACGAGGGCGAAGGAGACCATGTCGGCGCCGAGCCCGCCGTACTCCTCGGGGACGGTCAGCCCGAACAGGCCCATCCGGCGCATCGACTCGACGATCTCGGTGGGGTACCGGTCGGTGGCCTCCCACTCCTGCGCGACCGGCCGGATCTCCCGGTCGACGAAGTCGCGCAGCACGTCGCGGAACTGCCGCTGCTCGTCGCTGAGCTCGAAGTCCACTGTGGTCACCCTTCCAGGACGAAGACGGGCAGGTTGCGGCCGTCGTCCAGCGGCCGCCAGTCGACGCGTACGGGCCGGCCGATCGCGACGGCGTCGAGCGGCGTGACGTTGGTGAGCAGCCGGGGCCCCTCGGTGAGCGCGACGACGGCCACGACGTATGGCGCGGGCAGGTCCGCGTAGGCGGTGCGGCGCACGACGGTGAACGTCTCCACGACACCCGTGCCGGCCACCGGTACCAGGGACAGGGCGGCACCGCCGCACGACAGGCACACCGGCCGCGGGTAGTGCTGGAGATGGCCGCACGCGCCGCAGCGCTGGACGGTGAGGCGCCGGGCGCGGGTCTCGTCCCACCACTGCTGCGTGGTCTCGTCGAGCGGCACGTTCACGACGGCGCTCCCAGCAGGACCGTGCCGTGGGTGGAGAGGATGCCGCCGGTACCGTGGACGAGCGCGACCCGGTCGGCCGTCGCGCGGAGCCGCCGGACGGCCTCGACGAGCAGCAGCACGCCGAGCTGGCCGGGGTGGCAGTACGACAGACCCCCGCCGGACGTGTTCAGCGGCAGCCCGCCGGTGGCGAGGAAGTCGGGCGCCTCGCCGGGTGCGCAGAAGCCGAGCGCTTCGAGGGACAGCAGCACGGTGATCGTGAACGAGTCGTAGATCTGGGCCGCGTCGACGTCCGCGGGGGTGAGCCCGGCCATCGCGAACGCGCGCCGGCCGGACTCGGCCGCGCCGGTGTGCAGCAGGTCGCCGAGGCCGATGATCGAGGTGCCGGTGGTCGCCTCGCCGTAGCCGAGCACCGGGACGGCCGCGCCGGGCAGGTCGCGGGCCCGCGCGGCGGAGACCAGCACGACCGCGCCGCCGCCGTCGGTGACGAGGCAGCAGTCGGCGGTCGTGAGCGGGTCGCTCACCAGCGGGCAGCTCTCGACATCGAGAGCGGTGAGCGGGCCGGCGCCGTACCGGTAGGCGCGCGGGTTCTCCAGCGCCCACTCGCGGGCGCCGACGGCGACCGCGCTCAGCGCGGCCCGCCCGCGCGCGGCGCCGTAGGAGAACAGGTACCGCTGCGCGGCGAGGGCGTAGGCGGAGACCGGGTAGAGCGGGCCGTACGGGCGCTCGAACTGCGCCTCGGGCGTCTGCGGCTCGTAGGGGTCGTGGGTGCGGCTGCGGGCCGTGCGCTGGTTCGAGCCGTAGGAGATGACGACCACCGACGCCTGGCCGGCCCGGATCGCCTGTACGGCGTGCCCGACGTACAGCTGGAACGCCGAACCGCCGGCGAACGTCGAGTCGGTCCAGCGCGGGCCCAGGCCGAGGTACTCGGCGACCTGCGCGGCGGCGAAGCGCGACACCCCGTTGGTGGCCAGGCCGTCCACATCGGACAGGCGCAGGCCGGCGTCGGCGAGGGCCCGGGTGATCGCCTGGGCCTGCAGGTGCAGCGCGGTCTTGCCGGTGACGCCGAGGTCGGACTCGGCGGCGCCGACCACCACCACGCCCGTGCTCACGGCAGCCGCGCCACGGAGACCGCCGGCGCGACCGCGACCCGCCCGTCGTCGACGACGTCGACCCGGTGCACGACCGTGACGAGCCCGTCCTCCACTGTGGACACCGTGCCCATGCAGCGGACGGTCTCGCCGGCGAACACGAGGTTCTTGAACCGGAACGACAGGGCGGTCAGCCTCGCCGCCGGGCCGAGCCAGTCCTGGACCTGCTCGGCGAGCAGCGCGCCGAAGACCTGGCCGTCGACGACCGGCCGGTCCAGCCCGCGCGGCGCCAGGTACGCCGGGTCGTAATGCAGGCGGTGCCAGTCCCAGGTGGCGCCCGCGTAGGCGACCATGTCGGGCAGCTCGATGCGCCGCTCCAGGCAGGGCAGCTCGAACCCGGGCCTCACGGCGTCACCGCCACGTAGATGATCGTCTCCTCGTTGCTCACGAGCGGCTCGCCGTCCTGATTGGTGTACTCGGCCCGCGACGTGAGGATCAGCATGTCCTGCCCCGCCGACGTGGTCCGCTCGTCGGCGGCGGCGAGGGTCCAGGTCGCGGTGATCACGTCGCCGGGCCGGACCGGCCGGTGGAACACGTACGCGTTGCCGCCCCGGACCTGGCGGGTGCCGGGCAGCTCGATGCCCCAGCCGTGGCCGGCGTACCCGTCGGCGTCGCGGGGCAGTCCGGCGTACTGGTTGGTCTCGCAGACGAGCGTCGGCGGCGCGACGACCCCGTCGTACCCGGCTTCGCGGGCGGCGTCGTCGTCGGTGTACACCGGGTTGTCGTCGCCGACCGCGAGTGCGAAGTAGCGGATGGCGGCCCGCCCGAGCGGCTCCGGCGCGGTGTACACGACGGACGTGCCGACGAGGGCGCGGATCTCTTCGGTCAGGAGGCTCATCGGTCGAGCACCGCCGTCGGCACCGACTCGAGCAGGAACTCCGGCCGCAGCAGCGCGCTGCACACGACGGTCGTCACCACGGCGTCCGGGTACCGCTCGGCGCGCAGCGCGGCGAGCCGCTGATGGTCGGGCACCGCGGCCGGCGTGATGTAGTCGAGGATGCGGGTGACGGTCCCGCCGCCGGCCGCCTGGACCACCAGGTCGACGCTGTCGTACAGGTACACCGCCTGGCGCAGCAGGTCGCCCTCGTGCAGGGCGAGCTGGGTCGCCGGGTCGAGCGCGCCGAACCCGGACATGACGAGGGTGTCCCCGGCGACCACGCCCGGCCCGTACGTCAGCGTGTCGTAGCGGGACCAGCCGGGGTTGACCGCCCGCAGCGGCCCGGTCGACGCGAGCGCGTCGAGGGCGACGTGGGCGCCCGGCTCGACCGGCGTGTCGACCAGGATGCCGGCCGCCCCGGGGAACACGCCCGCCGCGCCGAGGAGGTCCCTGCGGGGCCGGCCGCAGCGGGGGTACTCCGCTCTGGTGGCCGTCGCCGTGTAGTCGGTCGTGCGGACGAGGGCGTCCAGGCCCAGGCCCGCGGCGGCGAGCAGCTCACCGACGCGGTCGAGGCAGGCGCGGTACTGCTCGCGGAAGCCGCCCTCGGTGGTGTGGACGCTCGGCAGGTACACCAGGTCGCCGGCGATGACCAGCTCTCCGGCCCTGGTTCCGCCGCCGGGCCACGCGGTCAGCTCGACCAGCTCTGGCGCGTCCGCCAGCAGACCGGCGACCGGGATCGTCGAGACCGGCGCCTCGTAGGGTTTGCGGGCGGCAGCCCTGGCACCGGGGTCGGAGCCTGCGGTGACGTACTCGGTCACGTGGACGACGTCGCCGGGGCTCAGGCCGGCCTCGCGCAGGAGCCGCTCCGCGTCCGGATACGGCACCGCGGGCAGGTGGACGGTCACGCCGCTCCTCCTCGGTTCGTTCCTTCGGTCGGTCGGCCGACCGACATCGTGGCTGTACGCACGGCGTCCAGCAGCCGCGTCAGGTCCGGGGCCGTCGGCAGGGCATCGACGGCGGCCAGGACGGCCGGTGCTGCGGGGCCGAGGTTCGCCAGGGCCTTCGTGCGGACCAGCGTCGTGATGTCCGGGTCGTCCGGGCCGCCGCCGCTGCGGGCGACCTCGGCCGTCCGGCGACGGCCGTCGCGGGTCGTCACCGTGACCCGGCCCGGCTGGTCGGCGGCCGGGCCGGGGAACGCCGTCACGCGGTGCCGGACGCGCGCCGCGAGGGCCCGCACCTCCGGGCGGTCGACGTCGTCGAACGTGTCCAGGGTGACCGCGCCGTCGTGCAGCATCGCGGCCACGCACCACGCGAGCGCGAACTTCGCCTGGTAGGCGGTGCGCGGCACGGCCTGGTCGGGGCCGCACACGATCGCCTCGGCGTCCGGGTGGACCTCCACCTCGACCAGCTCGACCGCGTCCGGGTCGACCGCGATGCGGGCCGCGGCGTCCAGTGGGGCGTGCAGGAGCTGGCAGGCCGGGTACGGCTTGATCGTGATGCGGGTCAGCTCCCACCGCTCACCCAGACCGTCCAGCACGGCGGCGGGGTCGACGCGGCGGCCGGCCAGCGCGGCGAAGAGGCCGTACGAACCCTCGATCGCGCTCGACGGGCCGCTCGCGCCGGCCGCGGCGAGGCGGGCGGCGAGGATGCCGTGGTGGGCGGCGAGGCCCGGGTGGAGCTGCTTCGTCGACGAGCCGGTGTGCAGGAACTCCAGCAGGCCGCCGGCCTGGCTGGCCGCGATGCCGAGCGCGTCGGTGGTCCGGGCGGCGTCGAGGCGGAGCAGGCGGGCGGCGGTGAGGGCGGCGGCGATCACACCGCAGGCGGCGGTGGCGTGCAGCCCGCGGGCATGGAAGGCGTGCGGCGCGGCGGCACCCAGCCGGCAGATCGTCTCCAGGCCCACGGCGGTCGCGGCGAGCGCCTCGGCGCCGGTGACCCGCTCAGCCGCGCGCCCGGACCCGTGCCCGGACCCGCGCCCGGACCCGCGCTCAGACCCGCGCCCGGACCCGCGCTCGGACCCGCGCCCGGACTCGCGCTCGGACAAGCGCTCGGGCTCGGGCTCGGGCTCGGCGAGGGCGAGCGCGAGGACCACGGGCAGCACGGGCGCGGTGGCGTGGACCAGGCCGCCGGCGTGCGTGTCGTCGAAGTCGAGGGCGTGGACGAGCGCCCCGCCGGCGAGCGCGGCGGCGGCCGCGCCGACCCGCCGGTCGGTCCCGAACAACCGGGCCTCCGGCGGGCCGCCGAGCCCGAGCGCGACGGTGACCGCGGGCGTCGCCGCGTCCCGGTGGAGCGCGGCGACGAGCGTGCCGAGCCCGTCGAGGACGTGCCGGCGGGTGGCGTCGGCCGCCGATGACGGTACATCGACCGACGTCAGCGAAAGGCCCCACTCGGCGAGCCGCCGCGCCACCGTCATGGCCCGAACGCGCCGTTGTCGGTCAGCGCCGCGACCCGGGCCGAGTCGTAGCCGAGCAGCTCCCCCAGCACGTCCGCGGCGTCCTCGTGGCGCCGCGGGGCTCGGCGGTACCGCACGGGGTCGTCCCCGACCCGCACCGGTGAGGCGAGCTGGCGGACCGTCCCGAACGCGGGGTGCCCGGTCTCGACGACCAGCCCGCGGGCGGCGGTGTGCGGGTCGGTGAGCGCGGCCGCCACGTCGTTGACCGGGCCGCACGGGACGCCGGCCGGGGTGAGCGCGGCGAGCCACGCGCCGACCGGGCGGGTCAGGAACGCGCGCCCCAGGATGTCGAGGAGCTCGGCGGCGTGGTTGCGGCGGGCGTCGAAGGTGGCGAACCGGGCGTCGGCCGCCAGGGCCGTGCCCGTGTCGGCGTCGAGCAGGGCGGCGAGCCGCTGCCAGAACTTCTCCTTCGCGCAGCCGACGACCAGCCAGCCGTCGGAGGCCCGGAACGCCTGGAACGGGACCAGCGACGGGTGGGCCGAGTGGCGGGTGCGGACCGGGGTGAAGCCGGCGGTCAGGTGCCAGGTGCCGGGGTACGTGAGCATCGTGACGGCGGTGTCGTAGAGACTCAGGTCGCAGTCCATGCCCCGGCCGTCGCGGCGGGCGGCGTGGACGCCGGCCAGCAGCGCGATCGCGGCGACCAGACCGCCGGCGTAGTCGACCAGCGACAGGCCACTCTTGGCGGGCGGACCGTCGGGTTCGCCGGTGAGGGCCATCCAGCCGGCCAGGCCCTGCAGGACGTAGTCGTAGCCGGGCTGGGTTGCGCGCGGGCCGGTCATGCCGAAGCCGGTGAGCGAGCAGCAGACGACGGCCGGGTTGACCGGGGCGAGGTCGGCGTACCGGATGCGCATCTTCGCCGGCACGTCGCCGCGCAGGTTGGAGTAGACGGCGTCGCCGTGGCGGACCAGGTCCTCGAACACCTGCCGGCCGGCCGGCGCGGTGAGGTCGAGGGAGATCGAGCGCTTGTTGCGGTTGAACGTCTCGAAGAACAGCGAGTCCTCGCCCTCGGCGTAGGGCGGGACGTAGCGGCCGACGTCGCCGCCGGTGCGCGGGTCCTCGATCTTGATCACATCGGCGCCGAGGTCGGCGAGGTGCAGGGAGCCGAACGGGCCGGCGCCGTACTGCTCCAGGCTGATGACGCGCACGTCTTCGAGCGGTCTCACGAGGCGAGCTCCCGGATGAGGCGCAGGAGGTTGTCCTGCAGCGCGCGGATGCGGGCCGGCGGCAGCCCGTACGTCGGCGGGCCGAGCTTCACGGCGTCGGCCAGCCCGGCGTACTCCGCCAGCCGCGCGGCGACCTCGTCGGGCGTCCCGGCCAGCGTGAGCCGGTCGACCATGACCGGGTCGACGGCGTCGGCCAGGGCGTCGGCCGGGCGGCCCGCGCGGAACGCCTCGACCACCCGGTCCTGCGCGGCGGCGAGGTCGAAGAAGGCGAACAGGTCGGCGTAGGTGCGCACGCTGGCGTAGAAGCCCACGACGTTGGCGGCCGCGGCCCGGGCGGCGGCCGGGTCGTCGTCGACGGCGCAGCAGGCGGAGACGACGACCTCCAACGACCGGCCCGAAGCGCGCAGCCGCGGCAGGACCGTGGCCTCGAGGTACCGCGGCGGGCACAGCTCGTGCGAGAGCCATCCGTCGCCGATCTCGCCGGCCAGGGCCGTCATCGCCGGCCCCACGCCGGCCAGGTAGATCGGGATGTGGTCGCGGACCGGCGGGTAGGGGCGGCGGTAGCCGCGCACGTCGAGGCGCAGGTCGGCGCCGTCGAACGCCAGCCGCTCGCCGGTGTGCGCGCCGGCCACCAGCAGCCGGATCGCGGCGACCGTCTCGCGCAGCCGGTGCACCGGCCGGTCCCAGGCGACCCCGTGCCAGTCCTCGTTGAGCCGCCGCACGCCGGTGCCGAGGCCGAGCCGCAGCCGGCCGCCGGACAGCTCGTCGAGGTCGAGCGCGGACAGCGCGGTGAGGAACGGGCTGCGGGCGAAGGCGAGCGCGATGCCGGTGCCGACCCCGGCGGCGACCGTGCTGCCGGCGAGCGCCGCGGCGGTCACCACGGCGCTGCGGTGCAGCTCGGGCGCCCAGACGACGGCGGCGCCGGCCTCCTCGGCGGCGCGGGCGGCGGCGAGCTGCTCGTGGAGCGTCTCGCCCCACGGCTGGTAGTGCAGCACGGGAAGCGTCATGCGGTCAGCGGCCCCGTCTTCGCCACCGGGAAGAGGTTCTTGTCGTGCGGGGCGTCCCGGCGGTACACCATCACCGTCCGCCGCCACGACATCACCTCGTCGCCGTCCTGGTTCAGGCCGCGGGTCTTGCAGGTGACGATGCCGGCGTAGGGCCGCGACGCCGACTCGCGGGTGGCCAGGACGACCGACTCGGCGTAGAGCGTGTCACCGACGAAGACGGGCGCGGTGAGCCTGATGTCCTCCCAGCCGAGGTTCATGATCGCGTGCTGGCTCATGTCGGACACCGAGATGCCGAGCACGATGGCGACCGACAGGCCGGAGTTGACGATGAGCCGCCCGTACGGCGCGTTGGCCGCGAAGTGGGCGTTGAAGTGGTTCTGGTTGGTGTTCATGGTGAGCAACGTGAACCACGTGTTGTCGGCCTCGCTGATCGTGCGCCCGAGCGGGTGCTGGTACACCGTGCCGACCGCGAAGTCCTCGTAGTAGTTGCCCAGCGTCATGGCACTGACGCTAGGCAGCACGCGACACCGGCGTCAAGAACTTGTTTCGCACAGCGGATCGGTGTTTCCATACACGCATGGGCTGGTGGATCCTGCTGCACATCGTGCTGTTCGTGTTCTGGCTGGGCGGCGACCTGGGGGTCTTCTACTCCAGCCGGTTCGTGCTGCGGGCGGACCTGCCGCCGGTCGCCCGCAGTACCGCGCTGAAGATCATGGGTGGCCTGGACCTGGGCCCGAAGATCTGCCTGGTGCTGTTCCTGCCGAGCGGGGTGACGCTGATGTCGCTCGACCCGCACGGCGCGCAGCTGTTCGGTGTGCAGGTGTTCCACTGGTGGACCGTGCTGCCGGTGTGGCTGTTCGCGTTCGGCTGGCTCGCCCTCACGATCGCCGACCACCACGCGCCGGGGAGACACCCGTTGGTGCGCAGGGCCGACTGGACGATCCGGATCGGGCTCATCCTCGCGCTGTACGGCACGGCCGGCTACACGATCGCCGCCGAGCGCCCGTTCGGGGTGACGAGCAACCCGGACTGGCTCGGCGCCAAGGTCGCCCTCTACGCCACGGCGATCGCGTGCGGCCTCGGCATCCGGCTCACGCTGCGCGGCTTCGGGGCGCCCTACGGCGCGCTGCTGACGACCGGCTCGACCCCGGAGGTCGAGCGGGCGCTGCGGCGCGCCGTCGACGGCTGCCTGCCGTACGTGTGGGGCATCTGGCTCTCGGTGCTCGCCGCGGCCGCACTGGGCGTCCTCAAGCCCGGCATGATCCCTTAAGCGGGGGCGTAGCCGAGGTGGGCGGAGACGCGGGCCGCGGCGGCGAGCAGGGTGTCGGCGCACTCCGACATCCGCGGCTTGAACCGCGACAGCGGCCCGGCCAGCGACAGCACGGCGATGACGTGACCGTCGTGGTCGAACACCGGCGCCGCGATCGACGCCGCGCCGATCTGCCGCTCCCCGAGCGAGGTCGCGTAGCCGCGGCGCTGGATCGCCGCCAGCTCCAGCCGGAGCGCCTTGCCGTCGACGATGGTCTTGTCGGTGACCGGCTCCAGCACGGCGTGCTGGGTCAGGTAGTACTCGATCTCGTCCGCGCTCAGGAAGGCCAGGAACGCCTTCGAGGACGCCCCGGCGTGCAGCGGGTAGGGCGTGCCGAGCTGCACCTCCAGCCGCAGCTCCTGCTCCGGCACGACCTGGTCGGCGTAGAGCCGCATGTCGCCGCGCCGGATGGACAGCGTCGCCGTCTCGCCGGTCTCGGCGGACAGCCGGCGCAGCTCCGGCGCCGCGATCGCGCGCAGGTCGGTGCGGGCCAGGTAGGCCCGGCCGAGCGCGACCGCCGCGTGCCCGAGCGCGTAGCGCCGGGTGGTCGGGTCGACCGCGACCAGGTCGCGGTTGCGCAGCGCGGTGAGGATGCGGTGGACGGCCGCCTTGGTGAGCCCGAGCTCGGCGGCGATCTCGGTCACGCCGAGGTCGGGCCGGCCGACCCGGCCGAAGAGCAGCAACACGTCCATGGCCCGCTCGACGGCCGCGATGGAGCGGCTGGCCGAGCCGTCGGCGCTGTCGCTGGCGGGCGTCGCGGCGGCTGACGTAGTGGTTGGCACCCCAGAAGTCTAGGCCGTCGATTTCCCCATGGGAAACGCTGTCGCGACTTTCGTTGACAGCCGATCACGAGCGTCGTTACCGTAGGCGGTACGGCGTTTCGCTTAGTGAAACAGGGTGGCCCGAGTGACGATCGATCACGACACGTTCCGCTCGGTGCTCGCGCAGTGGCCGAGCGGGGTCAGCGTGGTCACCACGGTGGTCCCCGACGGCTGGCACGGGATGACCGCCAGCTCGTTCTCCAGCGTCAGCATCGACCCGCCGCTCATCCTCGTGTGCCTCAACCGCCGCATCCACACCCACCGCCTCATCGAGACGAGCGGCGTCTTCGCGGTGAGCATCCTGGCCAAGGACCAGACGATGATCGGCCGCCGGTTCGCCGGGCAGGAGGCCGGCGTCACCGACCGCTTCGCCGGCAGCCCCTGGCAGACCCGGGTCACCGGGGCGCCGGTGCTCACCGACGCGGTCGGCTGGATGGACTGCCGGGTCGTGCACGCCCACGAGGGCGGCGACCACACCATCTTCGTCGGCCACGTGGTGGACGCCTCGACCGAGCGGGTCGTCGCACCGCTGCTGTTCCACTCGCGTGCCTGGGGCCAGCTCGCCGACGTCCTGCCGGAGGAGGTCACGGTCGCCGACAGCGGCCTGCTGCCCGCGCTGCGCTCGCACGTCGTCGCCGAGGACGCCGCCGTCGAGCTGGCGACCGCGCTGCGCGCCGCCGGCGTGCGCGTGCGGGTCCGCGACCCGCACGGCGGGCTGGTCACCACCGGCGACCCGGCGACCGCCGCGGCGCTCGTGGACTCCCCCGACGAGGTCGCCGACGCGGCCCTCGGCGGCGCCGGCGTCCTGGAGGTGCCGGTCGGCGACCCGCTGGTCACCAAGCGGATCCTCGACGAGGCCCGCCGCTACGACATGCGGGTCACCGCCTGGCTGCCCGACGCGTTCGTGCCGGACCGCGCGAGCACGGTGCTGGAGGCCGTCGACGCGCTGGCCGGCCTCGGCTGCGACGAGATCGGCCTCGACGAGGGCGTCCACGCCGCCTCGCCGCGCCAGGTCCGCGCGCTGCTGCAGGACGCGACCGTCCGGGCCCGGCCGGTACCGCTGCGGGTGCGCCTGCGCGACCGGCACGGCCTCGGCCTCGTCAACGCGCTCACCGCGATGAAGAGCGGCGTGCGCCACTTCGACGCCACCCTGGGCGGTCTCGACGGCGCCCTCGCCTGCGAGGACGTGCTCTTCCTGGCCGACCGGCTCGGTGTCGCCTGCGGCTCGCCGCGCGCGGCCCTCGTCGGCGCCGCCGTCTCGCTCGAACAGCACCTGGGCGGTGCATTACCCGGCCGCACCTACCGCGTGCTCCCATGACGCGCTCCTCCATGAAAGGGAAACCCATGGCACTCCTCGATTCGATGACCGACGCCGAGCGGGACCGCGCCGCGCGGGTCGACTCGGTCCTGCCGGCCCTGCGCGACCAGGCCGCGTCGGCCGACGCGGAGCGCCGGTTCCCGGTCGAGCACGTGGCCCGGCTGCGCGACGCGGGACTGCTCGGCCTGGTCGTGCCGGAGGAGTACGGCGGCCTCGGCGGCACGCTGCGCGACCTGGCCGCGGCCACCTACGCGATGGGCTCGGCGTGCGCGTCGACCGGCCTCGCCTACTTCTTCCACAACACCAGCGCCTCCCGCGGCCTGCTGCCCCTGGAGGCGATCAAGGCCGGTCTGTTCGAGGCCGACGAGATCCCCGCTGTGCAGGCGTTCGCCGAGAAGGTGCTCACCCGGATGGCCGGCGGCGTCTGGCTGGCCAACTTCGCCAGCGAGTCGGTGAAGAGCGCCGCCGCCAACATCTCGATCACCACCACGGCGACCCCGGTCGACGGTGGCTGGCTGCTCAACGGCGAGAAGTCGTTCGGCTGCGCCACCGGCGTCGCCGACTACTACCTCACCACCGCCCGGCTCGACGGCACCGACACCGCCGCCGGGCTCGCCACGTTCTTCGTGCCGCGCGACGCCGCGGGTGTCGGCGAGCGCCCGGCCTGGGACGCGTTGGGCATGCGGGCCACCGCGAACCAGGGCATCACGCTCACGGACGTGTTCATCCCGGCCGACGAGGCGCTCACCGTGCCCGGCGCGTTCGCGCGGATGCTCCAGGTGAGCCGCGGCTCGTTCGTCGGCAACCAGCTGGCGATCTCCGCCGTGTACCTCGGCGCCGCCCAGTCCGCCTACGACGCGGCGCTGGCCGCCACGACCGGCAAGGCGTTCGCCGACACCGGCCGCCCCATCGCCAGCAGCCCCATGCACCAGGTACTTTTCGGCGACATGACGGAACGCCTGGAGACCGCGTACCTGTGGATCCGCCGGCAGCTGGAGCTGGAGACCTCGGAGCCGCCGCTGCGCGGCAAGGACGAGGTGTTCCGCCAGTGGCGCATGGCGAAGGGGTCGATCACCGAGGCCTGCTTCGAGGTCGCGGTGGGCGCACTGAAGTGCACCGGCACCAGTGGTACCGCAAACTCGGGCGTCATCGCGCGGGCCGTGCGGGACATCGCCATGTCCCTGGTCATGACGTTCCCGGCGGAGCGCGGGCGCCTCGAGGCGGCCAACATCGTCACGACCGGCGCCGAGAACGCGCTGTTCGCCAACGTCTCGAAGGGCGCCTGACGTGCGGCCGGACAGCGCACCGGACGTCGTCGAGGCGGCGCTCGCCGCGGCCGGCGACGCCGCGCCCGCGTGGGCGGCGGTCCCGCCGGACGAGCGGGCCGGCCTGCTCGACGCCTGCGCCGACGCCCTGGAGCCGGTCGTCGGCGAGCTCGTCGCGCTGGAGAGCGCCACGACCGGCGTGCCGATCCGGCAGACCACGCCGCTCGGGTTCATCGTCACCGGCTCGTTCCGGCTCGCCGCGGCCCAGCTGCGCGAGGGCTGGCTGACCCGCACCGTCACCCGCGACGACGGCCGCCCGGTCACCGTCGAGCTGCTGCCGTGGGGCCCGGCCGCCTGCCTGGTCCCGTGGAACGCGCCGGCGCCGATGGCCGCGCACAAGGCGGCCAACGCGCTCGCCGCGGGCTGCCCGGCCGTCGTCAAGCCCAGCGAGCACGCCGCCGACGGCACCGACCTGCTCGTGCGCACGATCGCCGGGCTGCTGCCGCCGGGCGTGCTGCAGATCCTGCACGGCGGCCCGGCGGTCGGCGCCGCGGTCGTCGGCGACCCCCGCATCCGCGCGGTGTCGTTCACCGGCGGCGTCCCCGGCGGCCGGGCCGTCGCCGCCCAGTGCGCGGCCCAGCTCAAGCCGGCGCAGCTGGAGCTCGGCGGCAACAACCCCCTCGTCGTGCTGCCCGACGCCTCGGTCGACGACGCCGCCCGGGCCGCGGTCGAGCTGCTCACCACGCTCAACGGCCAGTGGTGCCGGGCGCTGGGCCGGCTCGTCGCGCCGCACGCCATGCTGCCGTCGCTCCTCCCGGCGATCGGCGAGCGGCTGGCCGCGCTGAAGGCCGGCGACCCGGCCGACCCCGCCACCGACCTCGGGCCGCTCATCCACGCCGGGCACCGCTCGCTCGTGGCGCACCAGCTCGACGCGCTCGGCGGCACCGTTCACCGGTGGACCACGGTCCCCGACGAGGGCGACTTCTTCGCGCCCGCGCTCGTCACCGGGGCCGACCCGCAGGCCGCCCGGCACGAGATCTTCGGGCCGGTCGCGACCGTCCACGGCTACGACACCGTCGAGGAGGCCGTGGGCCTCGCCAACGACACCGAGTACGGCCTGGAGGGGTACGTGTTCGGTGCCGACGAGGACGCCGCGCTGGCCGTCGCCCGGCGGGTGCGGGCCGGCGAGGTGAAGGTGAACGGGTCGTCGGTGATGAGCCTGCACCTGTTCACGCCGCGGCCCGCGTGGGGCGTGTCCGGCCTGGGCGAGGAGGGCACGGCGGAGACGCTGCGCTTCTTCACGAACCCGCGGGTGACGGGCGTGGAGGGCCGGTGAGGTCGCTCCTGGCCGGGCCCGGGGTCACCCATCTCGCCGGCGTCTACGACCCGGTGACCGCGGCCCTGGCCCGCGCCGCCGGGTTCCGGGCCGCGCACCTGTCCGGGGCCGCGGTCGCCGCGCTCGCCCTCGGCCTGCCCGACCTCGGCTACGTCCACGGCACCCACATCGCCGACCGCGCCGCCACCATCACGCCCGCCCTCGGCGGCGTGCCGCTGCTCGCCGACGCGGACACCGGCTACGGCACCGCGATCCACGCGGTGTGGACCGCCCGCCGGTACGCCGCCGCCGGGGTCGCCGGCCTGCACATCGAGGACCAGGTCAGCCCCAAGCGCTGCGGCCACCTGGCCGGCAAGGAGGTCGTCGACGCCGGCACCGCCGCCGGGAAGATCCGGGCGGTCGCCGACGCCGGCACCGGCCTGGTGCTGGTCGCCCGGACCGACGCCTACTCGGTCACCGGCCGGTCCGACGCGATCGACCGCTCGGCCCGCTACGTGGCGGCCGGCGCCGACGCCGTCTTCGTCGAGGGCGTCAGCGACCGCGACGGCCTCGCCGTGGTGCACGAGGCGCTGCCCGGCGTCCCCCTCGTCGTCAACCGCTCGGAGGCGGGCGGCCCGACCGGCGACGGCCTGCCCGACGAGGAGCTTGCCGCTTTGGGTGTACGCCTGGTGCTGCACCCGGTCGCCCCGCTGCTCGCCGCGCTCGATGCGGCCCGGGCCGCCTACGCCGCCATCGCGCGCGCCGGCCACGCCGGGGCGGTGCCGCGCCTGTCGTGGCACGAGTTCACCGGCCTCGTCGGCCAGCCCGGCGCCCTGGCGCTCGACTCCCGCTACGGAGGGCCGTCATGACCGTCATCGTCGCCGGGGCCGGCCCGGTCGGGCTGACCGCCGCGCTCACGCTGCACCGGGCCGGCGTGCCCGTCGTCGTGCTGGAGGCCGGGCCGCAGCTGGCCACCGAGTCGCGCGCGTCGACCTTCCACCCGCCGTCCCTGGAGATGCTCGCCGACCTCGGCGTCATCGAGCCGATGCTCGCCCAGGGACTCGCGTCCCCCACCTTCCAGTACCGTGCGCGCGGCGGCGGCATCATCGCCGAACTGGACCTCGGGCTCCTCGCGGGCGACACGCGGTACCCCTTCCGCCTCCAGCTCGAACAGAGCAAGTTCACCCGCATCGCGCTGCCGTCGCTGCCGGCCGGCACCGTCCGGTTCGGCCAGGCGGTGGCGCTCGGCGGCGTCACCCAGGACGCGACCGGCGTGACGGTGCGCACCGAGTCGGGCGACGAGTTCCGCGGCGACTGGCTCATCGGCGCCGACGGCGCCAACTCGGCCGTCCGCCGCACGCTGTACGGGGCGTCGTTCGACGGCATCACGTACCCCGAGCGGTTCCTGGTCGGCTCGGCCGACGAGGACCTGACGACGCTGCTGCCCGGGATCGCCGCCGTCAACTACCTGTTCGACCCGGCCGAGTGGCTGGTGCTGCTGCGGACGCCGGACCATTGGCGCGTCCTGCTGCCGACCCCGCCCGACACCCCTGACGCCGCTGAGCTTTCCCGCCTCCCGGCGCGGCTGCTGGGCGTGGCCGACCCGGGACGGCCGTGGCGGGTCGCGCACACCACGCTGTACCGCGTCCACCAGCGCATCGCCGCCTCCTTCCGGCAGGGCCGGGTGCTGCTCGCCGGGGACGCGGCCCACATCAACAACCCCCTCGGCGGCATGGGCATGAACTCCGGCATCCACGACGCGGTCCTGCTCGCCCGGGCGGTGGCCGCCGGTGACGACGCGCGGCTCACCGCCGTCGCCGACGCGCGGCGGATCGTGGCCCGCGACCACGTCCAGGCCAGCACCCACCGCAACTGGGAGAAGCTCCGCTCGGGCGGCGCCTCGGCGTACGCCGACGAGCTGCGCGCCCTCGCCGCCGACCCGGTCGCGTCGCGCACGTACCTGTTGCGGTCATCGATGATCGCCGCACTCCGGGAGACCGCGGCATGAGCGGCCGCCCGGTCATCCTCCGGGAGAACCCGGCGCGTGTCGCCGAGGTCGTCGGCCGCGTGGACGCGGTGGTGCGCAACATCCCGGACCGCGTCGACGACGCCGTCCGGGACGCGCACCGGGCGTTCCGCTCGTGGTCCTCGGTGTCGCCCGACGACCGGCGTGCCTTGCTGGCCCGGGCCGCCGACGCGCTGGCGGACGAGCTCGACGAGTTGGCGACATTGATGGCCCTCGAAATCGGGAAGCCGCTCGCGGACTGTCGCGGCGAGCTCGGGTTCGCGGTGAAGTACCTCCACTGGGTCCTCGACCACACCCCGGTCCCCGACCGCGTCGTGGACGACGCCGACGGCCGCCTGGTCGTGCAGCACAAGCCCTACGGCGTGGTCGTGGCGGTCACCCCGTGGAACGCCCCGGTGATCCTGGCGATGCTGAAGATCGCCCCCGCGCTGGCCGCCGGCAACGCGATCATCGTGAAGCCGTCCCCGCTGGGCCCCCTGACGATCGACCGTGTCATCCGCATCATGCGCGCGTGCCTGCCCGACGGCGTCCTGCGCGCCCTGCACGGCCACGCCCCGCTGGTGGCCGCCCTGACGACCCACCGCCTGGTCCGCAAGGTCGCGTTCACCGGCGGCGAGACGGCAGGCCGGGCGATCGCCACGGCGGCGGCCGACCACCTGATTCCGACGGTGATGGAACTGGGCGGCAACGACCCGGCGGTGTTCCTCGACGACTTCGTGCCCGACGACGCCGCGATGGACCGTCTGGTACTGGCGAGCCTGGCCACGAGCGGCCAGGTCTGCATGGCGGCCAAGCGCCTGTACGTCCCCCGTGCCCTCCTGGCTTCGTTCGTCTCCGCTTACGAGGCGGCGGCACAACGGGTGGCCGTGCTGGGCGACCCGCTGACCCCGGGCGTCACGGTGGGCCCGATGATCTCGGCCGACGCCCGGTCCCACGCGACGGACCTGCTCATGTCCGCCCTGTCGGCGGGCACACCGGTCCCGCTGGGCACCTCGGTGGCGGACCTGTCGGCCGGCCACTTCGTCGAACCGGTCCTCGTGGTGTCCCCGTCCCCGGACGCGGCGCTGCTGCGCGAGGAGCAGTTCGCCCCGCTGGTCCCGCTGGTCCCGTACGACACCGAGGCCCAGGCCCTGTCCTGGGCCAACGACGACGACCTGGGCCTGGGCGCCTCGGTCTGGAGCGCGGACGAGGAGCGGGCGTTCGCGTTCGCCCGCGAGGTGGAGGCGGGCTTCGTCTTCGTCAACACCCACAACCGCACGGGGATGTCGCTACGCGCCCCGTTCGGCGGCGTGAAACGCTCGGGCTGGGGCCGCGAGTACGCCGAGGAGGGCCTGGCCGAGTACGTCCAGCCCTGCGTGATCCACGCCCCTGGCCCGTTCCGCCCGGGCGGCGCCGGCCTACCCCCGGGCGCCTACCCGCCCTGACCGACGTACGGCACCCCTTCCGGATATGTCCGGCACTTCGTGCCTGACATATCCGACATTTCGGTTATCTGCGATTGCGCGGAGCGTGCAAGCGCAGCCGACCCCCCATGATCAAGGGAAGGATCTGGCTGTCATAGCGACCAGATCCTTCCCTTGATCATGGGCGAGCCGACGAGCGACGAGCCGCGCGCCCGCTCCGAGCCGTCGCTCGACGACGCGACCGCCGGCGTCAGAAGTCGACCACCGCGCGGGTCGCCAGGCGGGGGCGGAGCCAGCCCGCCAACTCCATGTGGGCCTCGTGTTGCTGGTAGCCGCGCAGGCCGTCGGCGTCGTCGTGGGTCGTCATCACCAGCAGGTCGTACGAGACCTCGGTCCGCAGGGTGTCCAGCTCCACCTGAATTGTGTGGATCTGCGGCACCACGCCCAGCAGGGCTGAGAGTCTGGCCTTGGCTTCCGGGGCGTCCGCGGGGTCCGTGAACTTCATGACGACGACGTGGGTGAGCACGGTCCTGGCCTCCCGAGCACTGTTGAGGAACGCGCGCTGAGTGTATGTTCGGGAAACACTGTTCCGCTAGAGGAACCAGGAGGCCCCGGTGCGGGTTGCCGCTGTCCAGTTTGAAGCCGGCCAGGACGTGGCCGCGAACCTTGCGACCTGCCTCCGGATGATCGACGCGGCCGCCGCCGAAGGCGCCCAGCTCGTCGTGCTGCCGGAGTTCTGCAATCACCTGTCGTGGTACGACGACCGCGAGCACGCCCGGCGGATGGCGTGCCGCGAAGGCGACGACTTCCTCACCGCAGTCGCCGCGAAGGCGAGCGAACGCGGCGTCTACGTCAAGATCAACGTTACCCTCGCCCGGGACGACGGCCGCACGACCGGCACCAACCTGCTGTTCGACCCCGCTGGCGCGCTCGTCGGGCAGAGCGACAAGCAGACGCTCATGGGCAGCGAGAACGACCACCTCCACCGGGGCAGCGAGCCCGGGCCGGTCGTGGAGACGCCGTTCGGCGCGGTGGGGATGTACGCCTGCATGGAGGGCGTGGCGCCCGAGGTCACCCGCGGGCTCGCGGTGCGCGGCGCGGACCTGCTGCTCAACAGCCTGAACTCGTTCGCGACCGACGAGGCGAGCCTGCACATCCCGGTGCGGGCCGCGGAGAACAAGGTCTGGGTCGTCGCGGCCAACAAGGTCGGCCCGCTGCTGCCGGCCGAGCACCTCGGCACCATCAGCGCGGGCCTCAAGGTACCGGCGGAGTGGCTGCACGGCGCCGGCGAGAGCCAGATCGTCGCACCTGACGGCACCGTCGTCGCGAAGGGGCCGCGCACCGGCGAGGCGGTCGTCGTCGCGGACATCGACGTGACCACGGCCCGCGACAAGCGCCGGCCCGACGGCACGGACGTCTTCCGGGCCCGCCGACCGGCCCTCTACGCGCCGATCGGCCGGCAACCCGCGGCCAACGGCCGCCGACCGGCCGGAGAGCAGAGGCTCACGGCGGCCGTGGTACGAGCGAAGGACCTGACGGCCGGAGTGCGGCGGGCCCTGGCGGCCGGGGCGCAGCTGCTGGTCCTGCCCGAGCTGCAGGACGCGGCGACGCCCGGCATCCTCGGCGAGCTGCTCGCCGGCACCGGGGCGGTCGCCGTCACCAGCGTCCTCGACGGCGACGCGCACGTCGGCCTGGTGGTCGCCGCGGACGGCGTGGTCGGCCGCCAGCCGCAGCTGCACGCCGTCGAGCGGCTGAGCAGCACCGCGCTCGGCGACCGGATCGAGACGTTCGACCTGCCGTGGGGGCGGCTGGTGGTCGTGGTCGGCGACGACGCCGTGTACCCCGAGGTGTTCCGCGTCGCGACGATCCTCGACGCCGACGTGGTGGCCGTGCCGTTCACCCCGGCCGAGGACTGGGAGCTGCGCCTGGGCCTGCCCGAGCGCGCGGCCGAGAACCGGCTCAACGTCGTCGCGGCCGCGCCGCTCGGCAAGGAGTCGGCGTTCTTCGCGCTGAGCCCCGACTTCACCCTGTGGACCCAGTGGGAGGGGCCGTTCACCGGCCGGATCTCCCACCCGGTGACCACGCTGGTCGAGCCGGACCAGGAGGTCGCCACGGCCGAGCTGACCCCGGCGCAGAGCCGCAACCGGCTCGTCTCGCGCGGCACGGACCTGGTCGACGGGCGCCCCTGGCAGCTCGTGGAAGCGATCACGCGTTGACAGATGTTCCGCCGAGCGAAACACTGTTTCCAATAACGATACAACTCCGGGAGTGACCGCGATGGCAGAGACGGTCCAGCACGTCGAGGAGATGCTCGACGCGTCGCCGGTGATCGACGTCCACGACACGTTCGCACAGTTCCAGCAGCTCCTCATCGACCTCAAGGCCAAGATCGACGCCCGGTTCGACACCACGCGCGACCCGTCGACCGAGGACCTCGAGGCATACGGGACCTACCCGGAGGGCCCGGGCGGGCGCGTCGCCGCCTACAGCGGCCCCGAGGTCGACTGGATGGTGCACTCGTGGCTCGGCAACCCGGCGCAGAGCTTCGTCAACCTGCACCTCACCTGCTGGCTCGGCCCCCAGGTCCGCGTGCCGCACCTCGGCATCGCGCTGCTGTGCTGGCCGGGCGGCTGGTTCTACACCGACTACATCCCCCGCACCGAGCTCCTGGTCGACGGGGAGTACTTCGACCGCTACTACGCGCCGACGAGCGACGCCTGGCTGGCGCACCGCGACGACCCGGAGTTCGTCTGGTTCACCAGCCGGGCCCCGTTCATCCGCGCGTCGCTGTCGCCGAACGCCTACGTGTACTCGTTCGAGCGCAAGGCCCGCAACCTCGACATCGTCAGCGGCGTCCTGCACGCGCAGGTCGACCGCTGGCTCGGCTGGATCGACGAGGCCGAGCCGGTGCCGGACGAGGAGCGCGCGGCCCTGCGGCAGCGCGACCTGGCGATCCGGCGCAACATCGCCGACCGCGACCCGGCGAACGTGATGGGCGTGCGGTACTTCGGGCAGGAGACCACCGACCGGCTCGTCGGCGCGCTGTGGGGCGCCGACCGCCGACTGCCCCGCCCATGACCGCCACCGTGCGTTCCCTGTGGCACGCGGTCCGCATCCCGGACCAGCCCGAGCCGTTCGACACGGCCGTGCTGAAGGTGCACTACCCCGCGCTGGTCACCGGGTCGGACGAGGAGCGCCTGTCGGGGAACTTCCGCGCCGACCCGGCGAACGCGCCGTACCCGGTCGTGCTCATCCTGAGCGGCATCAACGTCGGCCAGGACGCGTACCGCTGGCTGGCCGCCGACCTGGCCGCCCGGGGCTTCGCCGCGGTCACCTACGACTGGGTCGGCCCGCTGTTCGCCGGCCAGGTCGGCCTGACCCCCGGCGTCGACCTGGCCCTGGCCAGGCCCGACACCTACGGTCAGGGGCCGACCTGCCAGGCGATCGCGCCGATCATCGGCGCATTGTCGGGGCTGCTCGACGGCGCGCTCGACACCACGCGGCTCGCGCTCGTCGGGCACTCCGCCGGCGGTACCGTCGCGCTGCAGTCCGGCAGGTTCTTCCGCGGGGTGCGGGCGGTCGCCACCTACGGCGCGCACACCATGGTCTCGACCATGCTCGGCTGGCCGGCCGGCACGATCGCGCCGGCGCTCGTCGAGTCGCCGGTGCTGCTGCTCGCCGGCACCGAGGATGGCGTCATCGCGGGCTCCTCCGACCGCTACGGCGCCGCCGGCAGTCACGACCCCGTCAGCCGGACGTTCGACGAGGCGCTGCCGGACCGCGGCGGCGAGCACGTGCTCGCCTGGCTGCGGGGCGGCAACCACTTCAGTATCGCGGACCCGGTCGACCCGACGTCGGCCCGCGCGTTTCTCGACCGCCCGTCCACAGTGGACCCCGAGAAGGGCCGCGCGGCGATCGCCGGGGTCCTCACCGCGTTCCTCTCGACCCACCTGCGCGGCGAGGTCGCCGAAGAGTACGAATCACCGTTGCTGACGATCCGGCGCCGCTAGGAGCACGCCATGTTGAAGAACTTCTGGTACGCGGTCGAGTTCGCCGAGCGCGTCACCACCAAGCCGGTGCGGGTCACCTGCCTCGGCCAGGAGCTCGCGCTGTACCGCACGCCGAAGGGCCGCCCGGTCGCACTCTCCGACCTGTGCGTGCACCGCGGCGCCGCGCTGTCCGGCGGCTGGACGAAGGGCGACACGCTCGTCTGCCCGTACCACGGCTGGGAGTACCAGCCCGACGGCGCCTGCTCGAAGATCCCGGCGAACCAGCCGGGCCGGGGCATCCCGAAGAAGGCCCGGGTCGACTCGTACCCGGTCGTCGAGCGGTACGGCTTCGTCTGGGTCTTCCTCGGCGACCTCCCGGAGGCGGAGCGCCCGCCGATCCCGGTGTGGCCCGAGTTCGACGACCTGGTCGCGAACGGCGGCTCGTTCAAGGCGGTCACCGGCGAGTACCTCTGGAAGTCCAACTACGAGCGGATCCTGGAGAACGGCTGCGACATCGCGCACACGCCGTTCGTCCACGCGGGCGCGTTCGGCAACCCGGAGCGCCCCGACGTCGAGGAGTACGAGCTCGAGATCCCCGACGAGTGGTCGGCGTTCGCCACGGTGCGGCTGCACCCCCCGGCGCCGAAGGGCCTGTGGGCGCGGATCGGCCGCCGGGGCAGGGACCTCAAGGACCGCCCGCCGGTGGCGACCACCGCCGGCTGGATGCTGCCGAACATGATCAAGCTGCATGTCCGGCTGCCGCTGGGCAACCTGATCATCTACGACACCAACATCCCGATCGACGAGACGACCACGCTGGTCAAGTGGGTCGCGCTGCGCGACTTCTTCACCGGCAACTGGGCCGACAGGAACACGATCCAGCGCGTGCACCGCATCTTCGGCCAGGACGCGCCGGTCGTCGACCGGGTCCGGCCCGAGCTGCTGCCCTTCGACCTGGGCGCGGAGCTGCACGTCAAGAGCGACCTCATCGCCGTGCACTACCGCCGCCGCCGGCAGGAGCTGGCGGAGCAGGGCTGGCTGCTCGGCGAGGAGGACCGGATCATGGGCGACGTGCCGCGCCGCGAGGCGACCGTCATCCCGTCGCCCGCCCGTCGCGAGAACCCCGAGCTGGCCCGCGCCTGGGTGCACAAGGCGAAGGGCCTGCACCCCACGGTGGCCGAGGCCGAGCGCATCGGCGCGGAGCGCGCCGAAGAAGAAGGAGAGCCGTCGTGAGCCCGTCGCTGCCCGCCGCGCTGGCGGAGCACACCCTCCAGCAGCTGCTGGACCGCGTGCCCCTCAAGGAGGTGGGCGCGCCGTACCGGACCCTGCGCTCCCCCATGACGCCCGACCCGGTCGGCGTGGTGCGCGTGTTCCAGGGGGACGGCGTGGTCGACCGCGTGATCACCGTCAGCCTGGTCGTGCCGATGATCCACCTGGACAGCCACATGGTGTTCGCCTTCACCGCTGCCGATTCGGCGGTACCGCACTTCACGCTCGACTCGGTGCACGGCGGCGAGTACTACGCGTACCACCTGGACCTGATCCCCCGGGCCGAGCTCTCGCCCCATCTGTCCTACATGGACGCGGCGTACCACCCGCTGACCCCGCTCTACGAGTCCGCCGCGGAGCGGGAGGGGCTCACCCGGGCGCACATCAGCCCGCGGCAGCACGCGCTCATGTCGCCGTGGATGCTGGTGCACCGGGCGAGTGAGGAGGCCTTCGCGGGCATGACCCCGATCGTCTCCTCCTATCTGGAGCACTGGCTCGGCCTGCTGGGAGGGTTCCCGCCAGACGTCATCGGCTCGCTCGCCGACACCGACCTCGCGGCTCGCGACGCGGCCGTGCGGGGCAACCTGTTCAGCCCCGACGTCGACCCGGTGTGGTCGCAGGTTTCCCGCCTCCTCGGTACCGAGGCTTCGGATGAGATCCGCGAACTCCTCATCGGCGGGCCGGTGGCATGAGCGAGCCCTCCGGTTGGCAGCAGCGCATCGCGGGCGAGTGGGTCGGCCGGCCCAGCCTCTTCGACGCCGACGGCACGTGGCGCGGCTACGAGGACATCCGGCGCTCGTCGGTGTTCGAGGACGGCGTCACGACGTACTACATGGACGGCGGCCTCGACGGCGGCGGCCCGCTCGCCGGCCGGTTCCGGCTCGGGGCGCCGTTCGCGTTCGGCGTCGTCGACTCGGACGCGGACCGGATCTACACCGGACCCGACTTCCACGGCTCCGGCCAGCCCTACGGCTCGTTCGTCGACGCCGCCTACTACGGGCCGGGCTGGCAGGTCGGGCTGAACACCTGGAACCAGGTCATCGGCGACGGCGACACGCAGGTGTACTCCTCGATGCTGTACCAGGGGCCGTCGGTGGTCGGCTGCTTCAACGGCGTGTACCACCGGGGCCTCGCCGCGGAAGCGCTGGCCGAGCACCTGGCGGCGGAGACCCGCAACGGCCCGGTGCCGTTCATCCTGCCGACCAAGCAGGCCGGTGCCTACCGCGGCGAGTGCTCGTACTGGGGCGCCGACCAGAAGCTGGTCGGCCCGGTCGACGTCGCGGTCGCCCTCACGCCGGTGGACCTGCTCCGCACCCGCCTGACGGTGACCTGGTCGGGCGCCGTCGAGCTGGCCTTCGACGCCGACTGGCGCCGCGACGGGTTCCGCTCCTTCTACGAGGGGCCAGGCGCGTGGGGCAACGCCGTCGCCTACGGGCGGGCGAACTACGCCTCGCTGCACGTCGCCGGGTCCGCCGTGCGGCTCACGAGCCGCGAGTTCATGATCGACGCCACGCCGGGCATGAGCGCGGGCTCGACGCTCGCCGTCGCCTACCGGGTCCACGCCGGCATGACGCTCTCCGGGGTCGTCCACGGCGTGCTGCGGTGGAGCCCGTCGTGACCGTCGTCGTGGTCACCGGCGGCACCCGCGGCATCGGCGCCGGCCTGGTGCGCGCGTTCACCGACCGCGGCTGCGCGGTCGTCTACTGCGGACGGTCGGCCGCCGCGGTGTCGCGGGAGCGGCTGCTGGCCGTCCGGGCCGACGTCACCGACCGCGACGACGTGCGCCGGGTGTGGGACGAGGCGGTGAACGCCTTCGGGAAGGTCGACGTCTGGATCAACAACGCCGGCGTCACCACCGCCCGGCGGCCGCTGTGGGACCTGCCGCCGGACGAGCTCGACACGGTCGTCGACGTCAACCTCCGCGGCCTCGCCCACGCGTGCGCCGTCGTCCTCGGCGCGATGCGCGCCCAGGGCCACGGCGCGCTGTGGAACATGGAGGGCTTCGGCTCGGGCAACCAGAAGGCGCTCGGCCTCGCCGGCTACGGCATGACGAAGCGGGCCGTCACGTACCTCACCGACGCGCTCGCCAAGGAGCTCGGCAAGGACTCCCCGGTGACCGTCGCGCACCTCTCCCCCGGCATGGTCGTCACCGACCTGCTCTCGCACGACTACTCCCCCGACGAGCTGGCCCGGGTCAAGAAGGTCTTCAACATCCTGGCCGACCGGGTCGAGACGGTCACCCCGTGGCTCGCCGAGCGGGTGCTCGCCGGCGTCCCCAACGGCGGCCGGGTCGCCTGGCTCACCACCCCCAAGGCGTTCGGCCGGTTCGCCACGGCACCGTTCCGCAAGCGGGACCTGTTCGCGTGACGCACGACTACCCCGTCGCCCTCGCCGTCGAGGACTTCGTCCCGACGTTCCTCGCCCTGGCCGGCTTCTGGCTGCTCGCCGGCCTCGGCCCGCACGTCTGGTGGGGCCGGGCCGGCGCCGTGCTCATCGGCGCCGGCGGTGTCGCGAAGTCGGTGTGGAAGCTGCTCGTCGCCGGCTTCGACGTCGACCTGCCGTGGCTGGAGGCGTCGCTGTTCCCGCTCATGGCCGCGGGCGCGGCACTGCTCGTCCGGACCCTGGCGGGCGCGCTGCGCGGCGGCCGCCCGGTGCCCTGGTGGCCGTTCGCGCTCGCCTACGCCGCGGCGGTCGCCGGCTGCGTGGCCGTGGGCAGCCTGCGGCCGATGTTCTTCCTGGCCACCACCGGCGTGACCGCGCTCAGCGTGCTCGGCGCGATCCTCGCCGGCCGGCGGCGGGCCTGGGGCGCGATCGCGCTGTTCGCCCTCAGCTTCGCCCTCGTGACGGCGCTGGTGCCGCTGCGCAGCCACCCCGAGCACGAGACCCTCACCGTCCAGTGGATCGAGCAGTCGACGAACACCGCCGCGCAGCTGGCGCTGCTGGTCGCCGCCTGGCTGACGGTCCGCGCTGCCTCTTCGAAGGAACAACCATGACCGATGCGCTCGGCTGGCGGCGCAAGTTCGGCGTGATCGCGCCGTCCACCAACACGATCGTCGAGCCGGACTTCGCCGCCCTCGCGGTGCCCGGCGTGACCTCCCACTTCTCCCGCATCCACATCCGCAACCAGGACCTGTCCAGCGACGAGAACTTCGAGGGCCTGCTCACCCAGATCCGCGACGAGATCGGCTTCGCCTGCGAGCGGGTGCTCACCTGCGAGCCCGACGCCATGGTGATGGGCATGTCGGCCGAGACGTTCTGGGGCGGCGTCGAGGGCAACCGGCAGTTCGTCGCCCAGATCAACGGCATCACCGGCCTGCCGGTGGCGACCGGCGCCGAGGCCTGCGAGCGGGCCCTGCACCTGTTCGGCGCCAGGCGCATCGGCGTCGTCACCCCGTACCAGCCGGTCGGCGACGAGAACGTGGTCCGCTTCTTCTCCGAGATCGGCTTCGAGGTGGTGAAGATCAAGGGCCTGAAGTGCCCGACGGCCGTGTCGATCGCCCACGTCACCGAGGACGAGCTGCGCAACGCGCTGATCGAGGTGAACGGCCCGGACGTCGACGCCCTGGTTCAATGTGGAACGAACCTGTCGATGGTCCGCCTGGCCGACGAGGCCGAGCGCTGGCTGGGCAAGCCGGTCATCGCCATCAACGCCGCGACCTGGTGGATGGCGCTGCGGTCCAACGGCATCGAGGACAAGGTGTACGGCGCCGGCCGCCTGCTCCGGGAGCACTGATGGTCACCGCGCTGTACGGTGCCTTCGCCGCAGCGCTCCTGCTGGCATCCGGGTTCGCGGGCACCCGACGCCGCGCCGCGGGCCCCCGGGTCCCGGCCGTGGTGACGATGCTGGTCCTGGTGGTGGCGGGCGCCTCGATCTGGCGCCGGGCGTCCTGACACTGGCAGTTCCTCGGCGCGGTGGCGATGTTCGCCGCGGCCGCGGCCGGCGTCTCCACCCCGTGGCTGGGCAACCTCGGCGAGGTGGTCCTGCTGTCGACGCTGACGTGGACCGCTGTCCACGTCAGCCGCGTCGACAGCGTCCGGGCACGGTAGCCCGCACGGTCGCTCGACGCCGGCTCGCGACGCCGCGGTAACGCGGGTGAAACGGGCCGGTCCGACCATGGCCCTGGGAGGTGGGCCGTGACCGTCGCACATGTGCTGGGCGTGGATGCCCGCCGCCGGGTGCACCGCACGGCGTGGACGCGGGGCCGGATCGCGCACGGCTGACCATCGTCGCCGGCGGCCGCGCGGCCGTCGCGCTGATCCCGGTCCGCCGAGCGGATGCGGGCCGGTTGCCGTTCACGCCTCCGGGAGCTGTGCCATGTCCATCACCCCGACACCGTCCGCGGTCGCGCCGCCGCGGGACTGCACCTTCGACACCGCCGACTGGGCGATCCTGGCCCGCGGCTGGTACGCCCTGGCCCGGGCCGAGGACGTCGGCGCCGCCCCGGTCGCGGCGACGCTGCTCGACGTGCCACTGGTCGTGTACCGCACCGCGGACGGCATCGTCGTCGCCGACGACCTGTGCCCGCACCGGGGCGTGCCGCTGTCGCTCGGCACCGGCGACGGCGACACGATCGCCTGCGCCTACCACGGGCTGCGCTTCGGCGCCGGCGGCGCGTGCGTGGGGATCCCGGCCGACCCCGCGGCGAAGATCCCCGCCCGCATGCACCTGCGCACGTATCCGGTCGTCGAGCGGTACGGCCTCGTCTGGACCTGCCTCGACCCGCAGGGCGACGGCGTGCCGCCGCTGCCCGGCTGGGACGAGGACGGCTTCCAGCGGGTCACCTGCCCGCCGTTCGACGTCGCCGCGTTCGCCGGCCGGCAGGTCGAGGGGTTCCTCGACGTGGCGCACTTCGGGTTCGTGCACCCGGGCACGTTCGGCGACCCGGACAACCCGGTCGTCCCGCCGTACAACCCGGTCGCCACCGCCGACGGGTTCACCGTCGACTACTGGTCCACGGTCGCCAACTACCCGCACGGCGCCGGGCTGCGCGCCCCCGACGGGTACCGGTGGCTGCGCCGCTTCGCGCTGCACCTGCCGTTCACCGCGACCCTCGTCGTGCACTTCCCCGACGGCGGGCGGCTGTGCATCATGAACGCCGCCACCCCGGTCTCGGCCCGGCGCACGCGGATGTTCGCGCCGATCGCCAAGGACTTCGCCATCGACCAGCCGGCGAGCGAGATCTTCGACTTCAACCTGCGGGTCTTCGAGGAGGACCGGCGCATCGTGGAGGTCCAGAAGCCGGAGAACCTGCCGCTCGACCCGCGCATCGAGGTCAACATCGCCGCCGACCGCAGCTCCGTGGCCTACCGCCGCGGCCTGCGGGCGATGGGCCTGAGCCACTTCTTCACGGCCTGAGGGGGTACCGCATGGAGCTCACCACCACCCGGTTCGGCGTCGGGCTGCCGGGCTGGGTCGCCGAGGAGATCGCCCGGGTCGAACCGGCCCTGCCGGACGTCGAGGCCCGGATGCGCGTCGCGCACCGCCTGGCCCGCCGCAACCACCGCGAGGGCACCGGCGGGCCGTTCGCGGCCGTCGTCAGCGACGCCGCCACCGGCGAGGTTCTCTCGGTCGGCGTGAACCTGGTGCTGGCCAGCGGCCTGTCCGGGATGCACGCCGAGGTCGTCGCCCTGTGCCTGGCCCAGGCCGGCGCCGGCACCTGGGACCTCGGCGGCGCCGGCCGGCCGCCGGTCGAGCTCGCGGTCAACTGGCGGCCGTGCGCGATGTGCTACGGCGCCGTGCTGTGGTCCGGCGTCGCCCGGCTGGTCATCGCCGGCGAGGGCGACGAGGTCGAGCACCTCACCGGCTTCGACGAGGGCCCGATGCGGCCCGACTGGAAGGAGCAGCTCGCCGCCCGCGGGGTCGACGTGCGCACCGACGTGCTGCGCGACGAGGCCCTCGACACGTTCCGCGAGTACGGCGAGCGCTCCGACGTCGTCGTCTACAACGGCGGCGGCCGCGGCCGGGGTCCGGAAACGCAAGGTTCATAGTGGCGAAACCGCCGATGTCGGCTTGACCACGAGATTGTTGCTGTGGCCAACATTGCGCAGGCCGCCTGGGAGGTTGCTCAGGCGGCCTGCCCCAAGCACATGGCACACGGGCCGTGCGCCGGTGTGGCGGACGACGGCGCCTGCGAGGTGCCGGGCTTCGGGTCGTGCCCGTACACCGGCGAGTGGCCGTTCCCCGCCGCGCCCGCCGCTGCCGGGCGCGCCACCCCGCGGGCCGGGACCAGGCCCTTCATCCTCACCGACCTGCCGGCCGCACCGCTGGACGCCGCGAGCCTGCGGGCCGCCGCGCGCACCCTTGCCGGGGCCGCCGACGCGTTCCTGCTCGGGGACCACGGCGCCGAGCGCGTGCAGTTCCCGCCGTCGTACCGGGCCCGGATCCTCGCCGGTGAGGGGCTCGCCGCGTGGCCGGGGATCAACTGCCGCGACCGGAACCGGGTCGCGCTGGAGGGCGAGCTCGCCGCGTGCGCCGACGCCGGGGTCGCCGGCGTGCACTGCGTGACCGGGGACCATCCGGCGCTCGGCCACCGGCCCGACGCGACGGGCGTCTTCGACGTCGACTCCACCGGGCTCGTCGCCCTGGCCCGCGCCGCGGGGCTGCCCGTGTCGGTGGCGCACGCGCCGGCCGCGCCGCCGGTGGCGCTGCGGCTGCCGCGGCTGCTCACCAAGGTCGCGGCCGGTGCCGACGTGGTCGTCGTCGACCACTGCGGCGGGGCCGGGCCGGTCCATCGCGCCGTCGACGCGCTGCGCGCCGCGGGGTTCGCCGGGACCGTGCTCGCCTGCGTCCCGGTCGCCACCGACGCCGTCTCCGCCGGGGTCCTCGCGGGCTTCGCCGCGGGCCGGCTTCCCCACCGGTACCTGGAGCGGTCGCGGGTCGACGGGATCGGCGCCGCCGTCGGGCTCGCCCGGGAGGTGCTCGCGCACCCGGGGGTCGACGGCGTCAACCTGTCCGGTGGCAGCCGCGCGGGCAACAGCCTCGCGATGGCCCGCGACCTGGCCGTCATCGGGCGGGAGCTGCGCTCATGAGCACCGTCTGGCTGCGCAACGCGACCCTCGCCGACGGGCGGCGGTGCGACGTCGGGCTCGCCGGCGCGACCATCGAGGCGATCGCTGCGCCCGGGCCGGGCGCGGCGGGCGACGTCGACCTCGACGGGTACGTGCTGCTGCCCTCGTTCGTCGAGCCGCACGCCCACCTCGACAAGGCGCTCACCGCGTCGCGGGTCGAGAACCCGGCCGGGGACCTGCTCGGCGCGATCCACGCGATGCACGCCGCCGCCGGCGGGTTCACCAGGGCCGACATCGCGCGCCGGGCCGACCGGGCGCTGCGCACGATGCTCGCGCACGGCACCACCGCCGTGCGCAGCCACGTCGACGTGGGCTCCAGCATGGGCATGCGGGCCCTCGAAGCACTCACCGAGGTCCGGGCCGCCTGGGCCGGGACCGTCGACGTGCAGCTCGTCGCGCTCGTCGGCAACCCCCTCGCCGGCCAGGGCGGGGCGAACCTGCGCGACGCGCTGCGCAACGGCGCCGACGTCGCCGGCGGGTGCCCGCACCTCGACCCGGCGCCGGACCGGGCCGTCGGCATCTGCCTCGACGCCGCCGGGGAGGCCGGCAAGCCCATCGACCTGCACACCGACGAGACCCTCGACCCGGGCAAGCTGACCCTCGCCACCCTGGCCGACCTGGTGCTGCGCACCGGGTTCGCGCACGGCGCCACCGCCAGCCACTGCGTGAGCCTGGCCGTGCAGCCGGTCGCGGTCCAGCAGCGGGTCTCCGAGCTGGTCGCCGCGGCCGGGGTCGCCGTCGTCGCGCTGCCCCAGACCAACCTGTACCTCCAGGGGCGCGACCACCCCGTCGGGCCGCCCCGCGGGCTGACCGCCGTGCGCCCGCTGCAGGCCGCGGGCGCGCTCGTCGCGGCCGGCGGGGACAACCTGCGCGACCCGTTCCACCCCGTCGGGCGGGGCGACCCGCTCGAGGTCGCCGCGCTCATGGTGACCGCCGGGCACCTGCTGCCGGCCGCCGCGGTCGCGTCCGTGACCGCGGCGCCGCGGGCCGCCCTCGGACTGCCGGGCGTCGCCGTCGAGCCCGGCGCGCCCGCCGACCTCGTCGCCCTGCGCGGCGAGGACCTGGTCGCCGCGCTCGGCGCCGCCGACCAGGACCGGCTCGTCTGGCGGGCCGGACGGCTCGTCGCCCGGATCACCGTCACCCGGACTCTGCAAGCCCCAGCACCGCCAGAACGCTCGCTCGAAGGGAGCTGACCGCCCCGTGACACTCGCGACGACAGCAGCACTGCGGTTCGACCGCGTCGACAAGACCTTCAAGGACGGCACCACGGCCCTCGTCGGTGCCGACTTCGCCGTGGCACCCGGCGAGTTCGTCTCCGTCGTCGGCCCGTCCGGCTGCGGCAAGAGCACCCTGCTGCGCATCGCCAGCGGCCTCGACGCCGCCAGCGCCGGGCAGGTTCACGTCGGCACCGACCGGCTCGGGTACGTCTTCCAGGACGCCACCCTCCTGCCCTGGCGCACCGTGCGGGCCAACGTCGAGCTCCTCGCGGAGCTGCACGGGCTGGCGAAGGCCGAGCGGCGCCGGCGCTCCGCCGAGGCCCTCGAGCTCGTCGGGCTCACCGGCTTCGACAAGCACATGCCGCACGAGCTGTCCGGCGGCATGCGCATGCGGGCCTCGCTCGCCCGCTCGCTGACGCTGTCGCCGGAGCTGTTCCTCTTCGACGAGCCGTTCGGCGCGCTCGACGAGATCACCCGCGAGCGGCTCAACGACGAGCTGCTGAGCCTGTTCCGGCTGCAGCGCTTCGCCGCGCTGTTCATCACCCACTCGGTGATGGAGGCGGTGTTCCTGTCCACCCGGGTCCTGGTCATGTCGGGCCGGCCGGGCCGCATCCTCGCCGACATCGAGATCCCGTTCGACTACCCGCGCGAGCCGTCGCTGCGCTTCACCGCGCAGTTCGCGGCGCTGTGCGGCGAGATCTCCGGCCACCTGCGGGGAGCGCAGGCATGAGCACGATCACCGAGGCCGAGAAGGTCGCCCTGACCACCGTCGCGCCACCCCGCCGCCGCCGGCCGGTGCGCCTGTGGCGGGTGCTGCCGCCGATCGGCGTGTTCGCGCTGATCCTCGCCGGCTGGTACAGCATCTCCTACCTGGTGCTGGACGAGGCCCGCCGGTTCCTGCTCCCGCCGCCGCACGAGATCATCGACGTCGGCTTCCTCGACCAGCGCAACCTCCAGGCCCTCCTGCGCGGGCTGTGGCTGACCACCGAGGTGGCGCTGCTCGGCCTCGCGATCGCCATCGTCATCGGCGTGTCGGCCGCGGTGCTGATGAGCCAGGCGAACTGGCTGGAGGTCTCCGTCTACCCCTGGGTCGTGATCCTGCAGACGATCCCGATCCTGGCCCTGGTACCGCTGATCGCCCAGTGGACCGGGTTCGGCTTCTCCAGCCGGCTGCTCGTCTGCGTGCTCATCGCCCTGTTCCCGATCATCGCGAACACCCTGTTCGGCCTGCAGTCGGCCGACGCCGGGCTGCGCGACCTGTTCCGGCTGCACGGCGCCGGGCGGCTCACGCTGCTGGTCAAGCTGATGTTCCCGGCGAGCCTGCCGGCCATGTTCGCCGGTTTCCGCATCTCGGCCGGCCTTTCGGTCATCGGCGCGCTCGTCGGCGACCTGTTCTTCAAGCAGGGCGAGCCGGGCCTGGGCATCCTCATCGACGTCTACCGCGCCCGCCTGCAGTCCGAGCAGATGTATGCGGCCGTCTTCCTCGCCAGCCTGCTCGGCATCGCCGTGTTCCTGTTCTTCGGCTGGCTCGGCCGGCGCGTCGTCGGCAAGTGGTACCAGGCCAGCCGCGGCTGATTCGAACCCACCCCCAGGGAGCATGTATGCACCGTTCGAAGTGGACAGCCCTCCTCACCACCACCCTCACCGCGGTCGCGCTCGCCGGGTGCGCCGCCGACGACGGAGCCGACACCGGAGCCTCCGCCGGCCCGTCGGCCTCGGCCGGCTCCGCCTACGACCTGGCCAGCGTCTGCCCGTCGACGATCGTCGTGCAGACCGACTGGAACCCCGAAAGCGAGCACGGCGGCACCTACAAGCTCGTCGGCCCCGGCGCGAAGATCGACGCCGACAAGAAGCGGGTCAGCGGCGCGCTCGTCGCCAAGGACGGCACCGACACCGGCGTCGACATCGAGATCCGGGCCGGCGGCCCGGCGATCGGCTTCCAGAACGTCGCCGCCCAGATGTACGCCGACACCTCCATCACCCTCGGCTACGGCGGCAGCGACGACGCGATCGCGTTCTCCAAGACCCAGCCGACCCTGGGCGTGTTCGCGGGCATGGAGAAGAGCCCGCAGATCATCATGTGGGCGCCGGACGCCCACCCCGACTGGCAGAGCATCGCCGACATCGGCAAGACGGACACCAAGGTGTTGTACTTCCAGGGCGCTGCCTACATGGACTACCTCACCGGCAAGGGCATCCTGAAGAAGGCCCAGGTCGACGGCTCCTACGACGGTGCGCCGGCCAACTTCGTCGCCAGCGCCGGCAAGGTCGCCCAGCAGGGCTTCGCCACCGCCGAGCCCTACATCTACGAGCACGAGATCAAGGCGTGGGGCAAGCCGGTCAAGTACCAGCTCATCGCCGACGCCGGCTACGACTTCTACCAGCAGATGCTGGCCATCCGCACCGGCGAGAAGGAGAAGCTGGCGCCCTGCCTGAAGAAGCTGGTGCCGATCATGCAGCAGGCCCAGGTCGACTTCATGAACGACCCCGCATCCACGAACAAGCTGATCCTGGAGCTGGTCGAGAAGTACAACAACGGCTGGACCTACAGCCAGGGTGTCGCCGACAACTGCGTCAAGCAGATGAAGGCGCTCGGCATCGTCGGCAACGGCAAGGACGCCACCATCGGCAACTTCGACGAGACCCGGCTGTCCTCGCTCATCGACATCACCAAGCCCATCTTCGCCGCGCAGAACAAGGAGATGAAAGCCGACGTGAAGGCGGCCGACCTGGCCACCAACGAGTTCATCGACCCGTCCATCGGGCTGAAATGACCGACGCCACCGCACCGGCCGGGAGCCACCGCGCTCCCGGCCGGGGGCCGGCCGGCGGGCCGGTCAGCGAACCGGTCCGGGAGCCGGCCCGGTTGCCCGGCAACGCGCACCCGCTGCCGCCGGCCACCGTCGACAAGCTGACCGACGACCTCGTCGAGGCGTTCGGCGCCGCGGCGGTCCGCCGTGACCACGCCGGCCGGCTGTCCGCCTCGACCGACTGGGCGCACATGAGCCCGGTCCTCGCCCCGCTGCTGCCGGGCGGGGTCGCCGACGTCGTGGTGTTCCCGCGCGACGCCGCCGGCATCGCCCTCGCCGTCGCGCTGGCCCACCGCCGCCGGGTCCCGGTCACCCCGCGCGGGCAGGGCACCGGCAACTACGGCCAGGGGATTCCGCTGTACGGCGGGATGGTCCTCGACACCAGCCGCGCCACCACGATCCACGCGGTGACCGACGGGGCGGTCAGCGCCGACGCGGGCGCGTCGTTCGTGGCGCTGGAGAAGGCGGCCCGGGTCAGAGGCCAGGAGCTCGCGATCCTGCCCTCGACGGTCGGCAGCACGCTCGGCGGGTTCATCGCCGGCGGCTCCGGCGGCACCGGCTCGCTCGCCAACGGCGCGATCTGGACCGGCTACCTGCACGAGCTGCGGGTGGCCGCGTGCACCGACGAGCCGCGGCTGCACTCGGTACCGTATCCGGAGAACACGGCGATGGCGCACGCGTTCGGTGTCAGCGGGGTCATCGCGGGGGCGACCGTGGCGCTGCGCCCGGCGGTGCCGTGGACGGCGCTGTTCGCCGCGTTCGACACTCTCGAGCGGGCCGCGGCCGCCGGCGAGGCGCTCTTCGAGCTGGCGCCGACCCCGCGGCTGGTGTCGCTCGACGAGCCCGGCATCACCGAGACCTACCGGCCCGCCGACCGGGCGATGCCTCCTGGCGCGGTGTCGCTGCGGGCGATCGTGTCCGTCGACAGCGTCGAGGCCGCCGGGCGGATCGTCGCCGGGCACGGCGGCACCGTGACCGACGTGCGGGCCAACGGGCCGGCGCTGCTGGCCTCCCTGTCGTACAACCACGTCACCCACCGGGTGCGCAAGCTCCGCCCGGAGCTGACCCACCTGCAGTGCATGGGCCGCGGCCTGGTGCACCGCCGCGCCGAGGTCGCCGCGACGGTCCCCGACTCGCTGGTGCACCTGGAGGGCTTCGACATCGGCGGGTCCCGGACCTGGGTCGGGATGCTGTTCACCCGGTTCGTCGACACGCCGTCGCTGTACGCCGGGATGGACGCCCTCGCGGCCGTCGAGGTGGACGTCGACGACCCGCACACCTGGGTGCTGCACCACGACCGGCTCGACGGGGTCCGGGCGGCGGCCCGCCGCTTCGACCCGGACGGCCTGCTCAACCCGGGCAAACTCCCACCCGCCTGACGTCGCCGCGCCCCCACGCTCCGCGCCCGCCCGCGGCCGTGCGCAATGGGCGGGCGCGGTGGGCGCGTGTCGCGGGCGGGCGCCGTGGGCGGTGGGCGGGGTGCGGTGGGCGGGGGGCCGGCGGTGGGGGCTGGGGATTGCTAGCGGCGGTCGGCGAGCACCGCGTGGGCCGTGTTGCGGCCGCTGGCGCCCCATACGCCCGCGCCGGGGAACGTGCCGGCGCCGGTCAGGTAGAGGCCGGGGACCGCGGTGCGGTAGCGGGTCAGCTCGGGACGGCGGCCCAGCAGGGCGCTGAGCGGGCCGCCGGCGAACGACGGTGCCCAGCCGCGGACCAGGCCGAAGTCCCGCTCGTAGTCCTCCGGCGTCATGGCCCGCCACGCGCCGACGCCGTCGAGGAAGCCCGGCTCGGCCAGCGACGCGAGCCGGGTCAGCCACCGCCACGGCTGGTCCGAGCCGGCCCAGCCGCCGGGCAGGGCGTACGGCGTCCACAGCACCTCGAGGCTCAGCAGGTGCCCGCCGCCGGGTGGGCACATCGCCGGGTCGCGCACCGACGGCACGTTCAACAGGAACATCGGCGGGTCGGTGACCCCCGGGCCGGGGCCGGCGGCGAGGACCTGCGGCGGCGGGCTGACCACGGTGGTCGCGAGGTGCGGCTCGACGTCGACGCCGGCCAGCGCCCGCAGGGCCGGTGGCGCCGCGACGACGGCGTCCACCTTGGACTCGTACCCGTCCGGGCGGGGCCGCGCGGCGCGGCGCAGCCCGGGCGGGAGCCAGTCGACGAGGACCGTGTCCGGGTCGACGGCGCAGACCACGGTGGACGCCGGGAGCTGGGTGCCGTCGGCGAGCCGGGCGCCGCGCACCGCGCCGTCCTCCACGACCAGGCCCGCGACCGGGCTGGCGGTGCGGATCGCGCCGCCGTGGGCGGTGACGGCCGCGGCCAGCGCGGCGGGCAGGG
>NZ_JBEXCY010000112.1:0-37168 GCF_040605515.1 Dactylosporangium sp. NPDC005572
GCGCTGCTATGCGCCAAGATGCTCGACCGCGTCGACGCCATGACCGCCGACATCGCCGAGGTGAGCATAGCGATCGAAGCCGCGATCACTCCGTACGAAGCTCAGGTCACCCAGCTCGATGAGATCACCGGGATCGGCGCCACCTGCGCCCAGGAACTCATCGCCGAACTCGGCGTGGACATGACCGTGTTCCCGACCGCCGCAAACCTGGCGTCCTGGGCCCGATTCGCGCCCCGCGCCAACCAGTCCGCCGGCAAGAACAAACCCGCCACCACCGGCAAGGGCAACCCCTGGCTGGCCAGCACCCTCGGCGAGATCACCGCTGTCCTGGCCCGCAGCGACACCTTCCTCGGCGAACGCTACCGACGCCTGTCCAGACGCCGCGGCAAACTCCGAGCCATCGTCGCCACCGGCAACTCGATCCTCACCATCGTCTGGCACCTACTCAACGACCCAAACGACCACTACCACGACCTCGGCGCCAACTTCCACGACACCCGCTACCACCAACGCCACCAACACAACCTGATCACCCAGCTCGAACGCCTCACCGGCCAGAAGGTCACCCTCACCACCAAAGACCAAACAACCGCCGCGTAATCCACAAGCCACCGGAGCTCCGCCCCGGTGCTGCCGCCTGCCCACTCACTGAACATTTTCGAGTCAGCCGCGGAGTGGGCGTTGGTGCCTGTGCCCTCAGATCGCCCCATCGTCGCGGAATGAGAATCCGAGGGCCTCGGCCAACTCCCAGAACAGACTCTCGACGAAAGGATCAGCCGACTTCGTCAGGACGTGGGTGAGCCGTTCGGCACTGGCTATGTGCCCGGTCTCCGCCGCCCACTGGACCGCAGCGGGAATGTCCTCGCCGTGCGCGGAGATGCCCATCGCATCGAGCGGAATCCCATAGTCTTGGGCCGTCTTCAGATCGAGGACTGCACTCCAGTCGTGCCCGCTGAGGGACAGCCCGCCAACTACTCCCACGTCACTGTCGTAGACATGTACGAACATGCACGGCGTACCGGTGCTCTCCAATACGGCCTCGGGATCGATCTGGTCGCCAGAGTCCAGCTGAAGCACCTGCCACGACCCTTCACGCCAGCGGTCCAGTACAACCGAGCCGGCGAAGACATCAAGAGTCGTCAGCGGTTGATCGCTGTTCGCGACCACGAACTGGCCGGAGAATCCCACGACGAGCGATCATAACCGCGCACACAGGCCGACGTGCGACATGACCCGTCCGGATCTGCCGCCGATCGTGTGCGCAAGGGCACCGAACTCCGTCACGCCAAGTGACGCGCGTCCAGGCCGGCCGGTGCGCCGACCTGGACGATGATCGGGCGTCGCGCTGGTCTTCATTTCGATCCTGCACCTGTGGGTCAATGGCTGGCGCGAGAGGACGATATGGGCTACGCCTTCCACATAACGCGGGCGGTGAACTGGTTTGACAGCGAGGAGGCGCCCATCGGCCGCGCGGAGTGGGAGCAACTCGCGGACAGTACATCCGACCTGGCGTACCGCCAGTCAATATGTAGCCGAGATGGGTGAGCCGGGCCGTTGTACTGGCTTGCACTCCGCCAATGCGATTGATTGATGGACACCTCGGGACGAGGGTCGTTGGCCCGGAGCATTGCCCCGATCTGCAACCTTCGCTCTGCATGGAGTCCAGCGTGTCTTACCCGAGGGCGCTCACGAGTGTCGCGGCCGCCGCACGCAGATCGGCGCGGAGCCGTTCGTCCTTCCACGCCATGGCGTGTGGACGGTCGTCGTAGGCGACGGACCGGTCACGTTCCGCCAGCCGGGTCAGTTGCGGGGCGATCGTGGTCGCGCCGATCGTCACCAGGGCCTGTACGGCTTCGGCTGACCGGATGCCGTCCTCGACGGTGGCGAGCAGCGTCGGCATCAGATCGTGGGCTGGCACGCCCAGCCGCCATAGTGCCTCGGCGATGGCGACCCTGGCCCCGGCCCCGCGTCTGCCGAAAGCAGCGCGCAGGTCGTCGACTAGCTCGGTCCAGCCCAGGTCGGCGGCGAGCGTCGCGGCCTGGGCTGTGGCGCCGCCGAAGTCCACGATCGCGCGGACGGCGGCCGGAACCTCGTCCGGGGGATGCCGCCCGTCACCGGTACCGGCGAGAAGGAGTCTGGCAGCGGCCAGTTGCGCGCGGTGCACATAGGCTGGCGCCTCGGCGGGGTGCTGCTATTCCCGCAGGGTCGGTAGCAGCTCCGGCAGTTCCAGACCGGCATCAGCGGCCATCGACAACCCCAGGGTGAACTCAGGCCACCAAGATGCTTCGATCGCCTGCCGGATCGCCTCGACAACAACGGACCGGTCATGAGTCAGCCGCCAGAACGCGAACGCCGGCTCCGCGAAGCCCTCGGCAGCCAGCGTCCGCAGTGCAGGCAGGTCAGCCGTCTCGGCGGCGTCCAGGCGGGCCAGCGCCCACGCGACCTGCTCCGGCGCGAGCGCACGGGCCGCGCGTAACTGCGACGTCAGGGCGGATGCCGGCACGCCCAACGCCTTCAGTCGCCTGGCCAGCGTCGCGACGACCTCCGCCTCGCCGGCCGCGATGGCCCGTTCCAGCTCGGCGTGGATCGCGTCGAACTGCGCCGCGGTCAGGACGGGCCACCCGCCGGTCCACCCGCCGAGTTGCGCCCAACGCGGGCCACCGAGCTCGGGCGGGAACCGGAACCCGGCGAACGCCGACTTCAGAGGCAACCGCCGACGCCCTGCGGCGTCCTCTGAAGTACCGGCGGACGCTGGTCGTGAGGTTCCCCCGCTTGTTCGAGAAGGTCAAGGCCGGTCGGCACACCAGGGGTCAGCACGCACCCGCCGGTCGCTGGGAAACCGACCCGTCGCCCCGTTCGGGGCGGTGACCGCGCCGCGGCCGGGCGCTGATGTAGATCGATCCCGCTCCGCTGGATGTGCTGGTGTTGCTGCACAATGGAGTACCCGGCAGGGTCGAACTGACCGGCATGGTGGATCCGGCCACCCGGTCGATCGCCGCGGCGGTGCTGCGCCCGCCGACCAAGTCGGTGGACGCGTCGCTGCTGCTGGCCACGCACCCGTCCTCCCATGGCACCAGCCAGCCCCACGAGACCGTCGGGTAGAAGGAACAGGCAGCCTCGCTCCCTCATGATCTTGGATGCGTCGAAGCGGGCGTTGTCGATGGCGCCCTTCGATGATCACCTGGCCATCCCTGCCGGCTACGCTCTCGAGCCCTGCAACAGTAAGGAACAACGACGCCGCAGCAGCCTGCCGGCTCCGCTCCTGAGCAGCCGCCCAGCGCTGCCCAACTACTGCACCAATCAAGACACCAAACAGCACCAACGCCACCACACTGAGCACAGGAACCGGCGCCGTTCTGCGAGCCGACGGTCAGGAGGCAGCCGGTGGTGAGGGCGGCCGAAGCGGGAGCGATGCTGTGCGGCGTGGGCATGGGCGCCTGAAAACTGTCGCTTCGAGAACAACGCCAGAAGCGTCGGCCCACCCCTGCTGGTGATGCGATGCCTGGCCCAACGGTTTAGGGCGGCGGGCTGGCGAGTGCGATTCGAGGAGCGACGCGTCCCACATGCTGGAACAGGTGGTCAGCGGCCTGCCAGATGATCGAAGGACGGTGCCTCCCCCGCAGACCTGTGGCTGATCGAGTAAAGTCGTGCAGGTATCAATCCCTCGGCCGTCCGGCCGACTGGCTCATGGCCCGACGCACAAAGGAAGACATCGTGGCTGGTTCAGCAGACGCGGCCAAGTTGAAACCGGCAACCTCGGCCAGGATCTACGACTACTTCCTCGGCGGCACACACAACTTCCCGGCCGACCGGGACGCCGCCAAGAGCATCGCAGAACGGTTTCCGCTGACCGCGGCCCTGGCGCGGAACAATCGAGCATTTCTGCGCCGTGCCGTGCGTCACGTCGCGGGTGCTGGCGTGCACCAGTTCCTTGACATCGGATCTGGCATCCCGACCGAAGGCAATGTCCACGAGGTCGCGGCAGAAGTCACCCCGGATGCCCGGGTGGTGTATGTCGACATTGATCCGGTCGCCGTCTCGGAGAGCCTGGAGATCCTCGACACCACCGACCGCACCACGGCGATGCTCGGCGACCTCCGCGACCCGCAGGCGATCCTGGCCCACCGGAAGGTGCACGGCCTGCTCGACTTCGGCCAGCCGATCGCTGTCCTCCTCAATGCGGTCTTGCACTTTGTCCCCGACGACGCCCAGGCCAACAAGGCGGTTGCCGACCTGCTCGCGGCGTTGACGCCCGGCAGCTACCTGGTCGCGTCGCATGTCTCGATCGACGGTCAGGACGTCGACGACAGCGACCTGGCGTTTGTGGAGAACACCTACAAGCAGCAGACTGCCACCCCGTTCCAGCCGCGCACGCGAACCCAGATCGCCCAGTTCTTCACCGGGCTGGAGATGGTCGAACCTGGTCTGGTCTGGCTGCCGCAATGGCGTCCCGCCCCTGGGGATCCCGCCGACTTCACCGACAGCCCGCCCACCAGCTCCTGTCTGGCCGGCGTCGGCCGCCTGGCGTAGCTGTACCCGATCGAGATTCTCGGTGTAGCTGTGACGACCTCGTGGGTCTAGTGCTCTGACCACCAACGTTCACGGTGTTGGATGACACGCCGCTCAGCATCCGGGTTGGGCGGCGTGTCTGCGTTCAGGCTGTGCCGGTGGCAGGACCCGTACGTGTGGGGCGGCTGTCTGACCAGGAGGGTCAGCAGCTGCTGCGAATGACCAGACGAGGGACCGGCTCGGCGATCAGGTTGCGGCGGGCGATGGTCGTGCTCGCCTCGGCCGGCGGTAACGGCGTGCCGGTGATCGCGAGGCTGACGGTGTTCAGCGCGCAGCGATCGCCCCGATCGCCGCCGAGGTCGGCCTGCCCGCCGGCCCGCCGAGCGGCCCGACGGCGCTGACCATCGCGATCGACGACCCACTCACGTTCTACGTGGCACAATTTCGGCAAGCGGCCGAGCATTCGCTCCGACATGGCTGCCCGCATACCTACGTCTAGTGCTGTGACCACTAACGTTCACCGGGTTGGTGTTGGTGTTGTGGTTCCTCGCCGCGTGGTGCGGTCGAGCGACTCCCCACTGTCACCGTTTCGGGTGGTGGGGCGGGCCTCAGCCGGCCAACCGACCCTCCTGCCGCCGGGAGGTGGCGGCGGGGGTCACGCCGGGACGGTCCGGCACCAGGAAGATGCCGTCCCGCTCGACGGTGCGTGACCACGGTCGGCAGCACAGCTGCCGGCGCGGTGTCAGATCCGCCGCCCGCACCGGTTGGGGTGCGGGTGGCGATGGTGGCGGCCGCGAACAGGTCACGGTGCCCGGTAGTGTGGCAGGTGGTGCAGGTCATGGTGCGTCCGGCCGGTTTCCGCACCCGCCGCCGGCAGGTGGGGCAGGTCGAGGAGGTGCCGCGTTCGTCGACCAGGCGGACGGTGATACCGGCGAGTTCGGCCTTGTCCCGCAGTACGGCGATAGCCCGGCCGACCTGCCACTGCCGCAACCGCAGGTTGTGCCGCCGACCGGCATCGACCTGCAGCACACCGCGCGGGTCGCCGACGGCGAGGGTGCCGACGTGGTGCTGCACCGCCCAGGCGACGACGGTCTTCGCGGCTTCGTGCTGGGCCTGCCGGACCCGGCGCCGGTGCCGGGCCTCGACCAGGCGGGTCCGTCGGCGGTACTGCCGCCACCGCCGCGAGCCGCGTTGCCCCGGCCTCGGCGCCCGCCCGGCCACCGCCCGCCGGCGAGCCTTCGTGTCGGCCAGGTGCAGGCGGTGCTCGGCCCGGATCGCCCGGCCGGACACCAACAGCCCGTGTCCGTCCGGGCCGGCGACAGCATATGGATGGATCACACCAAGATCGACGCCGGCGGTCCACGCCGGGTCCGGGCCCGTCCCGTCCGGGTAGGTCGCAATCGGGACCTCGGCGGCGACCTCGACCCACAACCGGCCGGCATCGGCGAGCAGGGTCGCGGACCGCACCTGCCCGGCGGGGTAGGGTACGTCACGGTCCAGGCGCAGCCACAACGGCACGTACCCGGCCGCGGTCGGCACCCGCAACCGCCGCCCGGAAAGGGCGAACGTGCCGTGATACCAGCGGACCGGCACCAGCCCACGCCGCCGCCGCGGGAACCGGGCCGTCTCGTCACCGGCCCGGCGGCGTTTCGCCGCCGCGAACCACGCGTCGGAGAACCGGCGCAACACCGACCGGGCACCCGCCGAATCAAGCTCACCGAACGTGCCCGGACCCGACGCGGCCAGTTCCCGGCACAACGCCTGATACGACACCAACGGCGCGTCCCGCCGCCGGCGCCGCCACGCATTGAGCTCCAGCACACACGCCCACACATCTCCAGCCGAGCGCAACAACCCGAAACACCGGTCGCGCTGCGCCCCAGTCAGCCGCAACCCGACCCTGGCGGTGCGACACACCACCCGCGGCGCATCCAGATCCCGACGTCGAGGCACCCGCACGTTCTAGCACACACGTACGACAAACCCTGCACGCCACCCCGGCAAGCGTTGGTGGACACCGCACTAGCAGCCGGGCCACGCCCTACCTGCTCGACGGTCAGCCGGTCCTCCAAGCGTCAGAGGTCGACGACCGCGCTGTCCCCGCTCACGGTGCGGAACCACCAGACGTAACCGAGAGTAATGCTGATCTTGGCTGGATTGATGTCGACCGGAGTTTGTCGGATCCGGGCCGTGCTGTTCGTAGCTCGGGTGAGAGGCCACCCACGAGGGCGCTGTCACGACCACAGGAGATGCCGACGATGCCACACCCACAGGCCAAGATCCACCGCATGTTCGAGCTCGTCGAGCCGATTGCCACCGTCACCTTCTCCGAGGTGCCGAACGAGGCGTTCCTGGCCCTCGGCATGCGAAACTACTGGGACGGATACTTCGCGGGCCGGGCCGCGCCCCTGGGGCTGGCACCGGCCGGGGTGGTACACGCGGTCTTCTACAACTTCGCCGACGGCGAGGTGGCGCGCCACATCCCGTGGGTCTGGGGGAAGACCACCCCGCGGGAGGCGATCGCCGTGCGCGAGCGGGGCAGCGCCGCCGCGCTGCGGCAGATGATCGGGGAACTCGCCGGTGCTCCCGGTCTGGTGTGGGTCGCCGACCTCGCCACTCGAGGGGCGCTCAGCGCGCCGAGTGAGGGCCGAGCGCTGTACGCCGGGCTTCGGGCGCTCGATGTGCCCGACGAGCCGGTGGCCAGACTCTGGCACGCGGCGACGCTACTGCGGGAGCACCGCGGAGACGGCCACAACGCCGCCCTCCTCGCGCACGGCGTCGGCGGCACCGAGGCCCACGTCCTCCTCGCTGCCTCCCTCGGAATGAGGGCGGAGGAGTTCGGCCGGACCCACCACCTGCCCAAGGCACAGCTGGCCGCTGTCGTCGACGGGCTGCGCGGCCGTGGCCTCGTGGACGCCGCCGGCGGGTTGACCAACGCCGGGCGAGAGACCAGGGAGCGGATCGAGGCCCTCACCGACGAACTGGCGGCGCCGGCGTACGACGTGCTCAGCGCGGACGAGCTCGACGAGCTGATCGCGGGGCTCGAGCCGATCGCCGCCGCGGTACAGGCCGTCGACGACTGAGCGGGTGCATCAGGCTACGGCCACGACCCCAGCTCGCCACCGATATGAGGCCATGGCGTGGGGTGGTACAAAGGCGTGGTGGTCATCGATGCCAGCGCAGATGAGCAACCCGTCGATTTCTTCGCGGATCTCGATGCCTACGTCGGTCTGCCGCGGGTCGGTGGGCTGTGGCTGTCGCCGGACGGCCGTCGACTCGTTGTGGCAGTGGCGACGCCCGATCGCATGACGACCCGCTACACCACGGCGTTGTGGGAGGTTGACCCGGATGGGACACGGCCGGCCCGGCGGTTGACTCGCAGCAGCCAGGGCGAGTCGGCTGCCGCCTTCACGCCGTCGGGTGATCTGTTGTTCGTCTCGGCACGGCCGGAGCCCGACGGTGGCACCGACGAGGGGCCGAGGACAGCACTGTGGCTGCAGCCTGCCAGCGGCGGCGATGCCCGTGTGGTCGCGTGCCCGCCAGGGGGCGTGCGTGGCGTCGTCGTGAGCGAGGCCGGGACGGTCGTGGTCGGCTCGGCGATGATGCCGTCGTCTCACGACGCGGCCGATGACACGGAGATCCGCGCGACGCGGAAGGAGGCGGGGGTCTCAGCGATCCTGTACGAGGAGTACCCGGTCCGGTACTGGGATCACGACCTTGGGCCGGAGCGGACCCGCCTGCTGGTCGCCGACTTCGCCGAGGACGTCACCCTGGGGGATGCCGAACTGGATCTGCGCGACCTCACCGGCCACGTCGGTCGGGCACTGGACGACGAGTGCAGCTGGGACATCGCGCCCGACGGCCGCACCGTGGTCGCGGTGTGGGCGGTCGCCGAACCCGCTGGGTCCCAGCGGTACACGCTAGTGACGATCGACGTGGCGACCGGCGAGCGCCGGACGCTGGCCGACGACGTCGACCACGAGTACGAATCACCGCGGCTGTCCCCCGACGGGACCCACGTCGCGGTCGTCGTGCGCCGACGGTCCGCACCGCAGGATCCCGGCGACTGCTGGATGGGCGTCGTCCGGCTTACCGGCGGCCCGGTCCAGGCCCTGACCGAAACCTGGGACCGCTGGCCCTACCCCGCCCGCTGGACGCCGGACGGTACCGCGCTGATCGTGGCCGCCGACGACCACGGACGCTCGCCGCTGTGGCACGTGGACGCCGCGACCGGACACCTCACCCGGTTGACCCACGATGACGGCGCCTACACCGACATCCAGGTATCGCCGGACGGGCGCTGGATCTACGCGCTGCGCTCGGCCATCGACAGTCCACCCGCCCCGGTCCGGATCCCCGCTGATGGGGCATCGGCGGTGGAGATCCTGCGTGGCCCAACCGAGGCGCTCGGCGCCAGCGTCCGGGTACCGGGACGGCTGGAGGAGGTCACCACGACCGCCGCAGACGGCACCCCGCTGCGCGCCTGGATCGCGTTGCCGCACCAGGCCAGTGCGACCACGCCCGCACCCCTGCTGCTGTGGATCCACGGCGGCCCGCTCCGTTCCTGGAATGGATGGTCCTGGCGTTGGAACCCCTGGATCACCGTGGCCCACGGGTACGCGGTGCTGCTGCCCGACCCCGCCCTGTCCACCGGATACGGCATCGACTTCATCCGGCGCGGCTGGGGTGCATGGGGTGACGCCCCGTACAACGACCTGATGGCGATCACCGACGCCGCGCAGGAACGCCCCGACATCGACGCTGGCCGCTCCGCCGCCATGGGCGGCTCCTTCGGCGGCTACATGACCAACTGGATAGCCGGGCACACCGACCGGTTCGCAGCGATCGTCACCCACGCGTCGCTGTGGGCGCTCGACCAGACCCTGGCGACCACCGACACGTCGTACTACTGGGCCCGCGAAATGACCCACGAGATGGCAGACGCCAACTCTCCGCACCGCTTCGCCGACGCCATCACCACCCCGATGCTCGTCATCCACGGCGACAAGGACTACCGGGTACCGATCGGCGAGGCCCTACGCCTGTGGTGGGACCTCCTGTCACGATCGAAGGCAGACGACGGATCGAGCCCGCACAAGTTCCTCTTCTTCCCCGACGAGAACCACTGGATCCTCAAACCCAACCACACCAAGGTCTGGTACTCCACCGTTCTCGCCTTCCTCGCCCACCACATGCACGGCGAGGATTGGCAACGGCCAAGTCTCCTCGGGTAACAACGACCAGAAGCGATATGATCCGGACTCCCGCCTCGGCCCTAGCGTCTCGTCGCCGACGGTGAGACCGTCGTCGACGTGCCGGCCAAGTTGTTGTCAGCACGGGTGCGGGTGTTCGACACCGGGCAAGGGCGCAAGACCGACCCGGTCGATGCGCACAGCGTTGCCGTGGCCGGCCCGCGCAGCCCAGGACTGCGCCAGGTCCATGCCGATGACACGGCGGTCGTGCTGCGCTTGCTGGTCGACCGTCGCGACGAGCTCGGTCAGGCCCGCACCGAGACCGTCAGCCGGATTCACCACCTGCTGCTCGAACTCGTGCCCGGCGGGGCGAAGAAGTTCCTGACCCGTGGCCAGGCCAGCTATCTGCTGCGCACCGCCCCCGAGCCGGTCGGCATCGTTGCGCAAACCCGTCATCAGCTCGCCCGCGAGCTCATCGACGAGCTCACCGCGATCGACGCGAAGATCCGGGCCGCGGACAAGCAGCTGCTGGAGTTCGTCACTGCGGCCGGCAGCCGCCTTACCGAGCTCAACGGCATCGGCCCGTCCGGAGCGGCCCGGCTGCTCGGCGACGTCGGTGACATCGAACGGTTCCCCACCGCCGCGCACTTCGCGTCCTGGAACGGCACCGCCCCCATCGAGGCATCCTCAGGCGACCAACGCCGCCACCGGCTGTCCCGGGCCGGGAACCGGCGCATCAACCGGTCATGCACATCATGGCCATCGTCCAGCTCCGCCACGACACCCCGGGCAGGGCCTACTACCGCCGCCGGCTGACCGAGGGCAAGACCACCATGGAAGCCCTGCGCGCACTCAAGCGTCACCTGTCGGACGTGGTCTTCAAACGCATGGCACGCGACGCCAAACACGCTCGAGGTGGGGTGGCGGGCCCAGCAGGACAACCGGGAGCGACTCTGCAATCCAGCGCGGCCAGCCCAATCCCGACAGCTGACACTTCGGACAAGTCACAAACCGAACCCGCCACCACCCAGCCTAGAACATCCACCGCCCCAACCCCTTGACCTAGAGGGGAGCCTACTTGTGCGGATGGCGGTGCCCGGACCCGGATCTTGCTTCATCGGCGTGCGGGTCCGCGCGCGGCCGTACGCGCACAGCGTTCGGTTGTATGACGGCAGGATGATGTGATGCGTGCGCTGGCGTTGCTCGGCGTATGGGCGGCTGGACCTGCAAGTACCACTCAGCTCACGGGCGGACGGGAAAATTCGGTCGTGCCTGGGGGATTCGATGTGATTTTCTGGCACGCGAGCACGTCCATCGAGCAAGGAGCAGACATGCGAGCGGCGTTCACCTCTTTCGGAGCTCTGTTGCCCGTTCGCTCGAAGGACGTGACGTTTGTCTGCGTATCCGCTGCGCGCTGTGCGCACGCTCAATCTCGGGATTCTGGCACATGTCGATGCTGGTAAGACCACTCTGACCGAGCGGCTGCTCCACGCGGCCGGGGTCATCGACCAGCTCGGCAGCGTTGACTCTGGCACGACCCAGACCGACTCGCTGGCGCTGGAGCGCCAGCGGGGCATCACCATTCGCTCGGCCGTCGCATCGCTGCGCATCGGCAGCACTGAGGTCAACATTATCGACACTCCCGGGCACCCTGATTTCATCGCCGAGGTCGACAGGGTTCTCGGCGTGCTCGACGGGGCAGTGCTGGTCGTGTCCGCCGTCGAGGGCGTCCAGCCGCAGACGCGCCTGCTGATGCGGGCGCTGCGGCGGCTGTGCGTACCCACACTGATCTTCATCAACAAGACGGATCGGCGCGGCGCCGACGCGCAGCGCGTCTACGCGGAGATCGCACGGCGGCTGAACGTGACGGTGGTGCCCGCCACCGCGCCCACCGCGGCTCTGGCCGACGCATTGGCCAGTGCGGACGATGCGCTGCTCCGGGACTACGTGGAGGATGAGGCGAGCCTGACGGCCCGGCGGCTGCGCGCCGAGTTGGCGGCCCAGACGGCCCGGTGCGCCGTGCATCCGGTGTTCGAGGGTTCGGCGATGACCGGATCCGGGGTGGACGAGCTGATGGCGGGCCTGGCGGATCTGCTGCCCACGGCCGCCGACGAGCCCGCCCGGCCGCTGCGGGGCCGGATCTTCAAGGTGGAGCGAGGACCCGCCGGCGAGAAGGTGGCCTACGTGCGTATGTTCGACGGCGAGCTGCAGGTACGCGACCATCCGACCGGCGGACGCGACCGGATCACGGCGATCCACATGCTCGAGAACGGCGTGTGGGTGTGGCGCGACACGGTGGCAGCGGGCCAGATCGCGGCGCTACGTGGCCTCGCGGGCGTTCGCGTCGGGGACACCCTGGGCGACATCGCCACGCAGATGGACCATCACTTCGCGCCGCCGATGCTGGAAGCTCTCGCCGTTCCCCGCCGCCCGGGGGACGGCGGGCGGCTGCGCTCGGCGCTGATGCTGCTGGCCGAGCAGGATCCGCTGATCAACGTACGCGCCGACGAGCGTGACGGCACGGCCGTGTCGCTCTACGGCGAGGTGCAGAAGGAAGTCATCCAGACCACCCTGGCCGCCGACTTCGGCGTCGACGCAGACTTCCTGCAGGCCACGCCCCTGTGCGTGGAGCGGCCGAAAGCGACCGGCGAGGGCCTGCAGCGGCTGAACACGCCGCCGAATCCCTATCAGGCCACGATCGGCTTGCGGGTCGAGCCGGGACCGTCCGGCTCCGGCGTGACGGTGCAGGTGCCCGTGGACTACCGGCTAGCGCCGCTCTATGTCTACCGGACGCTGGAGCTGTTCCAGGAGGCGATGGGCGACTACGTACGCGACGCGCTCACGGCCGGTCCGCACGGGTGGCCGGTGACCGATTGCGTGGTGACGATGACCGACTCGGGCTATAGCGTCGCCGACGGGCCACCGTCGCTGCGCGGGCCGACGAGCACAGCACAGGATTTCCGCAAGCTCACGCCGATCGTCGTGGCGCAGGCGCTGGCCGCCAGCGGGACGGTGGTCTGCGAACCGCTGGCCCGGGTGACCCTCGAAGTGCCCGCGCGGGCGCCCAGCAGAGTGCTGAGCCTGCTCAGCAAGCTGGGGGCGACGGTGGAGGACCAGGTCGTTCGTGCCGACGAGATGGTGATCGTGGCGGTTCTGACCGCGGCGGACGCTCAGGAGCTACACCGGATGCTGCCGGAGGTGACCGGCGGCGAAGGGGTGCTCGAGGTCGCGTTCGCCGGTCACCGCCCGGTCGGCGGAAAGCCACCGCGCCGAGGATGACCCTGTGCTGGGCCGGGCTGCGACCGGCCCAGCACCTTCACGCCCTGCCCGTCGGAGGGCACCGGCGCGGCCGCGGCCCGCGCCCGGTCCAGACCCGGCACCGCGAGAGCCCTGCACCGGCGGAGGCGGGGGAGCTGCCCGGCTCCAGCGCAAGGTTGGTAGCCCGCTCGATCAACAGATCCGCGCATCTCATCGCGCGCGACCGGGCGTTGCGCGGACCTGTTCCGTCTCCGCGCGTGCCCGCGTGATAGCAGGGATCGCGAGCCCGATGCTGATCAGGATCCCGAAGATCCCCCCGACCAGCGAGCCAGCCGGATGGCAGCCGAACTCTTATCCCTGTCACAAGATCCGTCTGCACGCTGGTGAACTGAGACGGGCCGGCGACCGGCCCACAGTGCGACATCAGGACGGTGAGGCGTCATGGCACGTCATGTACTGCTGGCAGGTGACCCCGCGTCGCGTCCCGCCGAGGGCCGCGGGTCGGATCCGGGGTCCTGCTGATGGCCGTGGACCAGGCCGCGCTCGGGCGGCCGCGGGAGCCGATGCGCCGGTCCCGTCCCGCAGGGTTCGGCTGGGCGGACCTGCTCGGCCCGATCGGCATCCTCAGCACGGTCTTCGTCGGGTGCATCTTCGTGCTCGACCAAGGTGTGATCAGCCTGGTCTCGTGGCCCAGCGGCGTCGGGTCGTGGGGGCTGCTGACCGGGTTGGTGTCGTGGCACCTGATGGTGCTGCAGGTGATGATGCTGGCGCGGATTCCGTGGGTCGAGCGGGCCTGGGGCCACGACCTGCTCACCCACCGGCACCGCTGGGTCGGGTTTGTGTCGTTCTGGCTGATGATCGCGCACGTGGTGGCGTACATGATCGAACGGTCGATGCGGGGCACGCCGGTGCTGACCGCGTGGTGGCAGCTGTTCGTGCTGGACTCGTGGATGTTGTGGGCCACCGCCGGCACGGTGCTGATCATCGTCGTGGTGGTGCTGTCGCTGCGGGCAGCGCGGCGGCGGATGCGGTACGAGCCCTGGCATCTGCTGCACCTGTACGCCTACCTCGGCATGGCCCTGGCGCTGCCGCATGAGCTCGCCGACGGCTCCGATTTCCACACCACGTGGGCGCAGGCGTACTGGTGGACGTGGTACCTGGGCAGTCTCGCCGCGATCCTGGCGTTCCGCATCGGGCTGCCGATCTGGCGGTCCGTCCGCCACCGGCTGCGGGTCGCGGCCGTCGACGTCGAGGCACCGGGCGTGGTGTCGGTGCACGTCACCGGCCGTCACCTGCACCGGATGCGGACCCGGTCCGGGCAGTTCTTCATCTGGCGGTTCCGCGACGGACCCGGCTGGACCCGCGGCAACCCGTACACGATCTCCGCCGCCCCGACCAACGACCGGCTGCGCGTGACGATCCAGGCTGTCGGAGACGGCAGTGAACGCGCGGCCCGGCTACGACCCGGCACTCCCGTGTACATCGAGGGCCCGTACGGCACGATGACTGCCGAACGGCGCCGGCACCCGCACGCGCTGTTCGTCGCGGCCGGTGTCGGGATCACCCCGATCCGGGCGCTGCTGGAGGACATGCCGTACGCGCCGGGCGAGGCGACGCTGATCTACCGGTACTCCGACCAGCAGCACGCCATCTTCCTCCCCGAGCTTGACGAGCTCGCCGCCCGCCGGGGCGTCATCGTGCACTACCTGCCTGGCGCCCGCCGCGGCGACGGCAGCTGGCAGGCCGCCGGCGTCGGCTCGCACGACGACGCAACGGCGTTGCGGCGGCTGGTGCCGCAGATCGCCGACGCGGACGTCTTCGTCTGCGGCCCGCCGCGGTGGATCACCTCGGTCAAGGCCGCCGCCCGCCAGTCCGGCGCCGACCGCGCGGACCTGCACTCCGAAGATTTCGCCTGGTAGAGGGGACACCGATCGACGATGCGCACCATCGCGACATGGCTCGCCACGACCGCCGTCGGCGTGACGGCGCTGATCTTCTTCCAGCTGTCCCGACCCGCCGGCGAGGAAGACAAGGGCGGCCCGCGGCCCGAAGACTGCCGCCCCGCCACCGCCGCCGCCGCGGCGGCAGCGTCCCCCGCCCCGACCGCTCCAGGCTGCGAGGGCGGCGAGAACGACCATCAGGGCGGCAAGCCCGGCGAGCGCAAATAGCCGGGTGCGGCACGTACCCGCCGATGCCGCACCCGCCTGGGCGTCCATCACCTGCAGGTGCCCTGCGGGTGATGGACGCCCAGGCGGCCCCCGCCGGCGCCGTCGCGATGGCCGTGACCGCAGGGTGGTGGCTGGCACTGGTGGCGGTCTGGCCGGCCGGTGACCGGCCCGTGACCGGCCCGAACGACGCCGGTCCACGCGACCGGGCGGCCCGATGCCCGGCGGGGCCCGCGAGCATCAACCTTGCCGGCCACGGTCGTTGCCAGGACGGGCAGGTTTCTTAATCCGGCTTGTGGTTTGCCTGGGAAGCTTGGAGCCGACCTGCCATGCCGGCACTCGAGTGGAGGTGGCTGTGACCCGCCGTAAGCCCCAGGTCTTGGTCGTCGACGACGACCGTGGGGTACGTTCCGCACTGACCCGGGGCCTGACTCTGGAGGGTTTCGACGTCCACGAGGCCGCCGACGGCCCCGCCGCGCTGGCCAGCATCAGCGCCGATCCCCCCGCAGTGGTCCTGCTCGACGTGGTGATGCCGGGCCTGAGCGGAGTGCAGGTCGTGCGCGCGCTGCGGGAACAGGGCCGCACCCTGCCGGTGTGCATGCTCTCGGCCCGTGACGAGGTCGACGACCGCGTGGCGGGCCTGGCCGCCGGCGCCGACGACTACGTCGTCAAGCCGTTCTCCGTCGGTGAGCTCGCCGCCCGGCTGCATGCCCTGGTCCGGCTGCACGCCACCAGCGACCAGCGGCCGGTCACGGTCGCCGACCTGGTGATCGAACCAGCCCGGCGGGCCGTCACCCGCCGCGGCGACGACCTCGAGCTCACCTCACGCGAGTTCGACCTGCTCCTCGCCCTGGCCCGGCACAGCGGCCAGGTCCTGTCCCGCAACCAGCTCCTCGAGCTCGTCTGGGGCTACACCTGGGACGTCGACAGCAACGTCGTGGACGTCTTCATCGGCTACCTGCGCAAGAAACTCGAGGCCGACGGCAGACCCCGCCTGCTGCACACGGTCCGCGGCGTCGGGTTCGTGCTGCGGCCATGACCCCTACCCGCCGTCCCGCAGCCGACCACCGGCCCCGCCGGCCCCGTCGGCCCCGCCGGTCTTGGTGGGTCGTTGTGCTGCCGCGCAGCGTCCAGTCCCAGGTCGCGGTCAGCGTCGGCGCGCTGGTCATGCTCGTCGTCGCCCTCGCCGGACTGACCATTGCATTGCGCATCGACCACCGCGACCGCACCGACGTCGACCGGCAGCTCACCGCCCGCGCCGCCAAGGTCCAGCAGGACGCCGCCAAGCTCGTCCTGGACGGCACCGACACCACCGGTGGCGTCGCGCACACCAACGACGACTACGGCGGGCTGCTGGCCGGCAGCCAGTCCCTGGTCCGGCTCATCGCCGACGGCCGGGTCATCGCCACCCGCGGCGACCAGCCACCCGCCACGATCCCGCTGCCGTCCCGCGACGGCTTCGCCACCATCGACGTCGACGGGCAGCCGTGGCGGTCACTGGTCCAGCCACTCACCGACGGCAGCGGCGCCCGGCTGCAGGTCCTGCAAAGCCTCGAACCGGTCGAGGAACGCCTCGCCGACGGCCAGCGGATCGTCGTCGCCGTCGCCGTCGCCGCCACCATCGCCGCCGCCGCTGGGGTATGGGCGATCAGCGGAGTCGTACTCGCCCCGCTGCGCCGGCTGCGCACCGGCGCCCTACGGATCCGCCCGACCGACCTCGAACAGCGCCTGCCGGTCGCCACCCGACCCCAGGAGGTCGCCGATCTCTCGGCCACCCTCAACCGGATGCTGGAACGGTTGCAGGCCAGCATGCTGGCCACCCGCCGGTTCACCGCCGACGCCGGCCACGAACTGCGCACCCCGCTCACCAGCCTCGGCATCGACCTCGAAACCCTGCTCCGCAACCCCGACCTGCCCGCCGCCACCCGGCAGGAGACCCTGGCCGCGATGACCGCCGAACACCACCGCATCGTCACCCTCCTGGAAGGGCTGCAGACCCTCGCCCGCGGCGACGCCGAAGCCCTCCCCGCCCGCACCAGCATCGACATCACCGACCTCGTCGCCGACGCCGTCGACCGCGCCCGCCGCAAACACCCGGCTGTCCGCTACCGCCACACCGAACCCGTCCGGCCGGTCGTGATCGACGGCTGGCGGACCGGGCTCACCCTCGCCGTGGACAACCTGCTCGACAACGCCGCCCTGCACGGCCGCGCCGACGGCACCGTCGACGTCCGGGTCACCACCGACGCGCCTGACCCGGCCGCCGGGGTGCGCATCACCGTCGCCGACGACGGGCCCGGCATCCCCGCCGAGCAGCACGAGGCGATGAAACGCCGCTTCGCCCGCGGGGAGCAGCCACGCAGCGACGGCTCCGGCCTCGGCCTCGCCCTCATCGACCAGCAGGCCCACCTGCACGGCGGCACCCTCCAACTCGGCCGGGCCGTCGGCGGTGGCCTGGTAGCCACCCTGCTCCTCCCGGCCGCCCAGCCGCCGTCCGGCACCCGACGTCGGCGACCGCCCAGCTGAACCGCCCGACACGCCGCCCGCCCGCACCAGGCCGAACCAGGCCGAACCAGGCCGCATGGCGACCCGCGGACGTGCTGCTTGCCCGATTGGCGCGGATGCCGGCCGGGCAGGGCGCGGTCACAGGCCCGGGACGATCCCGGTGCAGGCGGTCTTCGCCCGCACCCAGACGTCGTCGCCGACACCGGCCGGCTTCGACGGTGCGCCGCCGGGAAACTGCGGCCCGGTTGGATGCGGCGCCCCAGACACCTCGGCGGCGTGCGACGGCAGCGTCGAGGGCATCGGTACCCCGTGCGCACGCAGGCAGTCCAGGTAGCGGTTCACCAGGTCCTTGCCGCCGGTGAGCCCCTTCGAACTCGCCACGGGGCCCGATGGCATGCCCGGTGACGCACCCGGATCACCGCCGGGCGGCGCGCACGCCGCCATCCCCGCCAACATCACGGCGCACACCAGCGCCACGGCATGTCTCGGCTCAGCCATTCCCTCTGTTTCCCTCCGTTGTCGAACATCTCCCACCCGAGGCCGGCCGTGGCCCCCGTGCCGGTCAGCCGGCGCCGACCGGACAGCCGAACAGGTCAGCCGGCCTGTGAGCATGTCGCCGGTTCTTGTGGCAGCGATAAGAACGCCCCACTGGCCCCATCAGCCCGCCACCACGGCCCCGCCCGTGGCCGCCCAGCCCCGGCCGCCGCCCAGCCTGGCCGCCAGCCGGCGGACTCTTAACGCAGGCACAGAAACGCCGATGAGCATGGGTGCTGGTACGGCACCGCCGTGCAGCGGGCGGCAGGCCCGAACCGGGCGGTCAGGGAGGCGCCATGGTCAGCACGAGAACGCCGTCACCACCACGCACCGTGCCGTGGTGGCCGCGGGCGCTGCGATTCGGCTTCGCCGACCTGCTCGGCCCCGCCGCGATCCTGTCCGTGATCGCGGTGATCTGCCTGTGCGCCACAGCGGCAGGGCGACGCGGAAGAGCACGATGGCGGCGGCCGACCGTCGCCCGGCGCCCCAGACCCAAGATGTTCATGCTCGCCGCCGGGGTCGGGATCACCCCCGTGCGGGCCTTGCCCGAAGACAGCCCCTACGCCCCTGGCGAGGCCGCGCTCAGCTACCGCTACACCACCGACCAGCACGCCATCTTCACGACGGAGCTGCGGCAGCTCGTCGCAGCTCGTCGCATCGGCCTGCACCTCATGCCGGCCGGCGCCGCGCCGACGGTCCTGGCTGCTCGACGGCTCCACCGGCACCCTCGACGACACCCAGATCCTGCAGCGCCGTGCCTGACCTGCTCGAGCGGGACGTTTCGTCTGCGGGCCGCCCGCCTGGAGCGCCTCCGTCCGCAAGGCCCTGCGCCGTGCCGGCGTCTCCGGTGACCGGGTCCACGTCGAAGACGTCGCTTGGTAGCCGAACGCACCACGCCACCGAACCGCGCCGCAACCCGGTACGGCGGTCCCAGCCGCCGCCAGCCCCCGGCTGCGCCGCCGTGTCAGCCGATACACCAGCGCCACCGCAACAACGCCACCACACGCACGCCGGGCAACGTCGCCCGCGCCGTGCCACCCTCCCGGCCGTCGCAACACCTTGAGGAGCCCCAGCATGCGACGCATCACCATGTGGATCACCGCGACCATCGCCGCGTTCGCCCTAATGCTCAGCTACCAGCTCAACGCCTCCGGTGCCACCGGCAAGGCCGAAGGCGGCGACCACCAGCCACCCGCCGTCGTGAGCACCGAGTCCGGCGCCGCCACCCCAAGCACCGATAGCACCGGCGGCTCCACCGACAGCGGCAAGACCGGCGTCACCAACAACAGCACCGGTAAACCCGGCGAAGGCAACAAGTAGCCGCCATGTGCCCGCCTCGGTACGCCCTTTGAGCGGCGCCGGAGCGTACGTGGCACGGAGCACCCCCAATCTCGACAACGTCGCCCGATCACGGCGCAGAAGTCACCAGCAGCAGGCCGGCGCCCGCACACCCTCGAGCGTGCGGGCGCCGGCCTGCTGCTGTAGTCACTGGTCGGCGCGGGACTGGCTGCCCTCGCGTGGTTGGCTGCGCCGTTCACAGCAGCTTCACGGCAGCGGAGTCGGTCCGGCGTCGGCAGCAGCGGCCTGCGCCGCGGCGGACGAGCCGTTGTCCGTCAGGGCCACGCCGTCGTCGTCATGGCCCGTGCGCCGTGACGCCAGGCCCGGACCGCATCCGCGGGCCCATCCACGGCGTCGCGCCCCGACGGTGACGCGCACTTCTTATTTGTGCCACAAGAACGGCGGCCACCCTTGGGACAGCACAGGCCAGCCACCACAACGGTCGGCCAGCCGAAACCGAACTACCGCAGGAGGCCGCCATGCGTCGCGCCATCACCAGCACCACCGCAGCGATCGTCGCCGCGGTGCTTGCCGTCGTGCTGTTCTTCGTCTACAAGACCGCCACCGCGTCGCCTGCACCGGATGACGGCGGGGGCCCCGCGTCGGTGACCACCACCGGCAGCGCGGGCGCCGGCACGGACACGGGCAAGGCCGACGACGGCCGCGGCGTCAACGACCAGACCGGCAAGCCGGGTGAGAACAAGTGACCGACACGACACTGCCCGCAACCGCCCTGGCGGGAAGCATCCTCACGACACGGCCCGGGCCGGCCAGCGACGGCTGGACGGCGATGACCGACGTCGAACGGGTCCGCTTCGAACACGACGGCTACCTGGTCATCCCCGGCGCCCTCACCTCCGAGGAGGTCGCCGCCGCCCGGACCGCCGTGCTGCGGCTGTGGCACGCCGACGGCCACCGCGGCGGCCCGCACGGCGACACCGCAATGCACCGGCTCTCCGCCGTTTCCGCCTGCCCCGAACTGGCGTTGCTCATCGACCACCCAACGGTCTTCCGGTACGTGTGGTCACTGCTGGGCTGGAACGTCCACATCTACCATTCCCACGTCGACGTCCACCCGCAACTGCCCCAGCCGCAACCGGACTGGTGGCACTGGCATCAGGACGGCGGCCGGCAGAACCGCGAGCTCGAGACCACCCCACGGCCGCGGATGTCGGTCAAGCTGGCCTACTGGCTCTCCGACGTCAGCTACCCCGACCGCGGCAACCTCACCGTCATCCCGGGCAGCCACCGCACCAACTGGCTGCCCGGCCCACCCAGCCGCGGCGTGCCCTGGCCGCAACCGGCACGGGCCCTGCAGATCACCGCGAACCCCGGCGACGTCGTCGTGTTCGACCGGCGGCTGTGGCACGCCCGTTCCGACAACCACTCACCGCACACCCGCATCGCCGCGTTCTTCGGCTACACCTACCGATGGGTGACCGGCCGCGACCACGTCGCCGACCTGCCGAACCGGCCGGAATGGGCCACCTTCACCCCCGTCCAGCGGCAACTCCTCGGCGGCATCGGCACCGGCGACGGCGACCACGCCTGGGGCCACGACCCCGCCACCACACCGCTGTACGCCGAACTCGCCAACCGCAACCTGCTCGACAGCAGCATCCCCGCACTCATCCCCTGACCGAACCCCTGACCGAACCCCTGACGCGGCCGGCGAGCAGCAGCCGACGGCCCCGGCCAGCAACCCCCGACTGTCCGGGGCCGCGCCGGCCGCATCACGTCGTCGCCGGGCCCAACACGCCAGCAGGGCCCGGCGACGACGGCCATCGCCGCGCAGCACACCACACCTGCCTGGTCCGAGCGACCGTAGCCAGCGCAGACCACCCGTCCGTCGCGGTCACAAAGGAGCACGATCCGTGAGCGACACCACCCGCATCGACGAACGCTCCGCGTTCCTGCGCGAGTTCCTCCGCGACCCCTTCACCGTCGCCGCCGTCACCCCCAGCGGCACACCACTCGCGCACCTGGCCACCGCCGGGATACCCCGAACCGGACACCCGACCGTCGCCGAACTCGGCCCCGGCACGGGCGCCTTCACCCGCGCCATCCAGCGACGCCTCGACGGCCGGGGCCACCACCTCGCCATCGAAATCAACCAACGCTTCGCCGACCTGCTCACCCACCGCCACCCGAACATCCACATCGCGGTGACCGACGCCCGCAACCTGCGCACCGTCCTCACCACCCACAACCACCATCACGCCGACGTCATCATCAGCGGACTGCCCTGGGCCGCCTTCAGCCCCAGCCAGCAAGACGACCTACTCAACGCCGTCACCGCCGCCCTCGCCCCACACGGCGTATTCACCACCTTCGCCTACACCCACACCCAGTGGGCACCGCCCGCCCGCCGCCTCCGCCAATCCCTGCAGGACCGCTTCGAAGAAGTCATCTCCAGCCGCACCATCTGGAACAACCTGCCACCCGCATTCGTCTACTACTGCCGCCGGCCACGCACACCAGCCACAACCCCATACCCGCACTCCTCCGAGCAGGATCCTGTGTCGTAGCAACGCGAACCCGGCTGGCGCGGAGCGGGGCTGGGCTTTGCGTCAGTGCGAGGTTTGGCCGCCGTCCACGACAAGAACGGCACCGTTGATATAGGAGGCCAGAGGCGAGGCGAGGAACAGAACGGTGCCGGCGATCTCTTCTGGCTCGGCCGGGCGTCCCAGGGGTGTCTGCGCGATGACGACGTCACGCATCGCCGGATCGTCGAGCCAGCCCTGCGTCATCGGCGTACGGACTAGACCCGGGGCCAGCGCGTTGACGCGGATTCCGGCCGAGGCGTAGTCGAGTGCGGCGGCCTTGGTGAGGCCGACGACGCCGTGCTTGGCCGCCGCGTAGGGGGACATGCCGGGGTCCGCGATGACGCCAGCGACGGAGGCGGTGTTAATGATCGCTCCGCCTCCAGCGGCCATCATCTGGGGGAGTTCGTACTTCATGGACAGAAAGACGCCCTTGAGGTCGACGTTGACCGTGCGGTTCCAGTCCGCTTCGGACTGTTCCAACAACGCTCCGGTGGGCGGCAGGATGCCAGCGTTGTTGAATGCGACGTCGAGCGATCCATAGGTCTCGACCGTGACCGCGACGAGTCGCTCGACCTGTGCTGCGATGGAGACGTCAGTGGGTACAAGCGTGGCACGGCCGTCCCCGGCGCGGATGAGCTCGAGCGTCTCCTGGGCCCGGGCGTCGATGTCGCCGAGGACGACAGCAGCGCCTCGCCGGGCGAAGGCAAGGGCGGTGGCTCGGCCGATGCCGGTGGCGGCGCCGGTGACGAGGACGATCTTGCCGGTGAAATCCAGGGGGTTGTCGACGCCGGCCATCAGTCGGTCCACCGCACGTACAGGACCATGGCACGGCAGTGACTTTCGGTCCATAGGTCGACGCCCTTCATGGGACCGTCGAGCCAGCGCGACTGCACGTCCGCGGTGGCGCGGCCGGTGACCGTTTCGATGATCTTCTTGATGCCGGCCTGCTCGTTGTCGCGGTCCTCGTCGAGCAGTTCGTGGATGTTGAGCTCGTCGTGGGTGCGCTTGACGGTTTCGTAGACGTCGAGGGTGTACCGCTTCGTGAGCTCGACGTCGGCACGGTGGGCCACGTCCGCGGTGTGTCCGGAGATGAACACGTCAAAGTCGTAGGCGAGGACACGGTCGAAGGCGCTGATGTAGTTGAACATGTTCTCGGTGATGTCGAAGTCCAGCAGCGGTACCCAGCCGGGAGCGATGAGGTCGATGCCGATCAAGACCTTCTCCTCGGGGAGGTAGACGAGGAGATCGCCGTCGGCGGAGTGGAAGCCGTCACGCACGAACTCGATTGTGCGTGAGCCCTTTCGCAGGGTCATTCGGTCCTTAAAGCTGCGGGTGGGCCGGGGCCGCCGCGGGTCGTTCTTGGTGGCGATGAACTCTGCGATGCGCGCCTCGGCGATGATCTCCAGAGTTGGGTCGGCGAGCAGGTGCGTACCGCCGATGTGGTCGGAGTGACCGTGCGAGTAGACCACGGTGGTGATCGGCTCGTCGGTGACCTCGGCGACCGCGGCGGGGAGGTGGCGCACGAGCGGTTCGGGTGCGTCGACGAGGACCACACCCTCGCCGGTGGTGAGGAACACCGACTGGTAGTTGCCGTTGGTGAGCATGAAGACCCCGCGTCCGATCTCGCGGATCAGGAAGCCGTCGCGCAGGTCGGTGACGCCGTCAGGTTGGACGTGGGCTCGGGTGAGCGCAGGCATGGTAATCCCTTTCGATACAGGGCGAGTCGGGTCGGCGGCGTGCCGTCAGAACCGTCCTCCGGCGGCTGGCGGTGTGACGACAAGCTTGCGAGGGGCGTTTCCGGCAACCAGGCGCCGCCACGCCGCCGTCGCGTCGGCCAACGGAACCCGTTCCACGTCGACGCTCAGCGCGCCGGATGCGGCATGGGCGGCCAGTTGTTCGAAGGCCGTCGAGCGCTCGTCGGCAGTGAACGCGAAGTTGGAGTGTGGTAAGAGCCGCACCAGGCTGTTGCGGAGTGCCGGGGCGGACAGCGTCGCCGCGGTACCGCCGGAGTTGCCGATCTGGACGACGCGGGCACCTTGCCGGGCCACCTGGATTGCAGGGGCGACGGTCGGGCCCCAGACCAGGTCGAGGATCAGGTCGACTCCGTCGGGAGCGGCCTGGCGGAGTTGCTGCGCCAGATCGTTCCCGGCGTCGGTGAAGGAGACGACCTCGTCGGCTCCTTTGTCCAGTGACGCTTGGCGGGTGGCCGCGTCGCGGACTACCCCGACCACGCGTGCCGCCCCCTGCAGTCGGGCCAGCTGGACGGCGATACTCCCCACCTGGCCTTCAGCGCCCAGGATGAGCACGTTCTCGCCGGCCTTCAGACCGCCGGTCGCGGTGAGTGACAGCCACGCCGCGAGTCCCGAGACGCCCAGCGTCGCCGCGACGATCGGGTCCAGTCCAGTCGGCACCGGTGCGGTCTCGGCCCCGGCGAGGGAGACCAGTTCGGCGAGGGAACCGTAGGGGGCGCGCGGTGCCGAGAAGTAGCGGTGGGAGCCATCCCCCAGGCGGGCCACGCCCTCGATCCCGGCCACGAACGGCGGGTCGAGCCGCCGGAACGGCATTTGCCCGGCAGCGATGATGATGTCGACTGGATTCAATGCCGCCGCAACGACTTCGGCAACGTCATTGGCGGATCCGGGGTCGGGGAACTCCTCGACCACCGGCTCGGCGCCGAGGGCGTGAACAACTGCCGCGAGCATGCTGACTTCCTTTGCCAGGGTGTTGGAATGCCAAGTGGCGAGAACGATCCGGCCACCGTCCGGTCGGCACTGACTGCGATGTCCGTATCCGGCAGTCCGAAGCTATGGTCGGTTGATCCCGGGATCCAATACACGTTGTGTATGACCGGCATATACGAAACCGATCGTCGCGGCCCGCAGACGGGAGGCGCGGCGAAGGGCAATCGCAGTAGTGGCGCGGCGCTGCGCGCACGTGCTGTATCGCCCGGCGTGTGGGCCAACGCGGCGGTCTCGGGCGTGTCTCAGCCTCGCCACGCGTTGATGGCACAGGAACGGCTACGCACCGGGCGTCGCCCTGTTGGGTACGCGGTAGTGGGCCATCACCATGTCGGTGAACGCTCGCGTGGCGGCCACCCGCCGATGCGACGGTGCCATGACGATGCAGATCTCGAGGGCGGGGCAGGGATCGACCTGCCGGATCGACAGATCCGGGCGGTTCGAGACGGTGGACTGCGGAAGGAACGCCACGCCAAACCCTGAGCGGACCAACTCCACCGCGGTCGTGACGTCGGGCACTTCGATGCTGATTTCGCGGGTCAGGCCCGCGCCGGCGAAGAACGCATCCACCAGTCGGCGGGTCCCCCAGCCGCTGGGGAACCCCACGAATACCTCCCCGCCGAGGTCCTCCAGCCGTATGACATCCGCCTCGGCTCCCTCCTGTCGCGGGGGAAGTACCAGCACCATGGGCTCGGTGCTGATCGGGACGACCACGAGCGACGGGTCGTAGTCGCCCATCGGGAGACCGGCGAACGCCACATCGAGGTGGCCAGCGGCAACGGCCTGCTGGAGTTCGGTCGAGCCTCCGGGGGCCAGGTGCGGTTCGATGAGGACCTGCGGCCGTTCGTGGCGGAACCGCGCGAAGACCTCCGCGAGGTCCGGCAGCACCATGGATTGCAGAATGCCGACGCGCACCACGCCACGCAGGCCCCCTTGGACCTGCCCCACGGCATCCCGCGCGGCCGTCACGTCGGCCAGCACGGTGCGGGCGTGCTCGAGCAGCACCGCGCCGGCGTTCGTGAGCGTGACCGTGCGATTGGTGCGATGAAACAGCTGTGCGGTCAGGTCACGTTCCAGCGCACGGATGGAGACGGACAGGGCCGATTGGGCGATATGAAGCCGGTGGGACGCCTTGGTGAAGCTCTGTTCCTCGGCCACCGCGACGAAGTGCTCCAGATGCCGTAGTTCCACCGCGGGTACCGTCCTTGATCGTCGTGGTGTGTGCCGTCGTCCGACGCTGCGCCGCCCCGTCGTTCGAGGAGATCAGCACTGGCGGCACGCACCGGCGGATCATCGTGACCTGATTGCGCGCCGACCCCCTCCAGGCCGGGGTCGTATCACCGAAGGAGCCTGGAGGGGGACACGGATGGTGACTACGGTGGCCGGGCGTCGGCCCCGGTAGCGACTTCCTGGCCACGCCGCGGGTCCGCGGGCTGGATCGGCGGTGAGCCGCGGCCGGCAGGCCGTTACGCCAGGCCGATTTGTGAGTAGAAAGCCAGGTTGTCCCAGAACAGGAATTCCTCGTCCATGTAGCCCGCCCGGCGATTCCAGATGCCGACCGTGACCATGTTGATGGCGTAGGACTTGCCGGTGGGCGGGATGTGGCCGCCCTTGCCGTCGGGCATGGGCCGGGTGAAGGTGCCCCGCATGACGCCGGTGACGGCGGTGAACTCGTTCATCGCGATGCGGATCGGGTGTTCGTGGATGCGGGTGTCGGGGGCCCAGACGAACAGTGCCTGCAGGTCGGCGATGTGGCGCTCGATGCCGTCGGTGTAGTGCCCGTCAGGCCAGTGCACCCGGATGTTCGGGGCGTGGCTTTCGCCGAGGCGGGCCCAGTCGGCGTGGGTGAAGACGTCGAAGTCGAGCTCGTCGAAGGTTTCGAGGTGGGCGCGTTCGGCGTGGTTCAGCCCTCGCGGGAAGGGTGGGTTGGGCACGGGGCTCGTTGCCGGGTCGGGCAGCGGGGTGGAGTTGACGGCGTCCTGTGCGACGGCAGGGGTACCACCGGCGACGGCGCCGAGGGCGAGCGCTCCGAGTGCTACGGCGCCGCTGTCACGCAGCAGCGCACGACGGTCGATCATGACAACCTCCTTTGGTTGAACGCTCAACCACATTCCCAGTTTCTGATGGAAACCGCAATCTCCGGGATTGCGCTGTGCCAGAGGTAACATCGGCCATGGCATCGATCGAGGGGCTGGCGGCCATCGAGCCCTACGACGTCTTCGCGCGCAGTTGTCCCTCGCGGCCGACCCTCGAACACGTGACCGGCCGCTGGGGCGGCCTGGTGCTCGGCGTGCTCGCTTCGAGACCGCTGCGGTTCAACGAGCTGCGGCGCCGGGTCGACGGGGTGAGTCAGAAGATCCTGGCGCAGACGCTGCAGGCTCTCGAACGCGACGGTTTCGTCCACCGGGAGCTGATCAGCACGTTCCCGCTGCGCGTCGAATATTCGCTGACGCCGCTTGGTCGGTCCGTCGCCGACCGGCTGGTCGCGCTGTTCGCACACTTGGAGTCACAGATGCCGGCCGTGCTCGCCGCCCAGCACCGTTACGACGAGCGAGTCGGCCGCTGACGGCAGGCCGCACGTCGGCGCGCGGGTCAGTGCGGCGCATGCCGAGCCAGATGTCCCTCTTTACGGGACATGGTGTCGCGCTATCCGGCAGGAGTCAGGCCCTTGCGGCGAGCAGGCCGCTCCAGGCCCTCGGGTAGCCGCGAAACAGGACTGACCTGCGCCAAAGTGTCGGCGCGGCTCGCGCAGGTAGCGAGTCCTTCGTCAAGATCCGGCAACCGGCGACGTGGCCATTCAAGCCCACCGCGGCTCCATGTTACGACCTGAAGTCTTGACGGTGTCTGAGTCGAGTCCTACTCTTCGCAACAGGCAACCACCATAGCGAGACATAGGAGCGGCTGACGTGAACGAGCGCGAGAACGGTGACATCCAGGTGATCGCGCGCTGCGCGCAGATCCTGCGCCAGTTCGAGCCGGGGTCGCGGCTGCGCCTCGGACCGCTCGCCTCGGAGTTGGGCGTTGGGCGCTCGACCCTGCACCGCTACCTCGCCTCGATGGTCAACGCCGACTTCCTCGAGCGCGTCGGTGAAGGTGAGTACACCCTGGGCCCGCTACTCGCCCAGCTGGGCACCATGGCGCTGAACTCACTGCACGTCATCGAAGCCGCCGGGCCGACGATGAGGGACCTGTGTCAGCAGACCCAGGAGACGGTGGTGTTGAGCGTCTGGGGCGGTCTCGGGCCGGTGGTGACCCGGGTCGAGACTCCCGACAAGCTCATCCAGGTTCTTGTTCGCATCGGTTCGCAGCTGCCGATCGACGCGGCGCAGACGCGGCTGTTCCTGGCCTTCCTGCGTGACAGGCGGACCGTGGAGAAGATCCTCCTGCTCGTGCCGGACCGCAGGGCGGAGCTTGAACGAGGCATGGAGTCGGCTCGCCGTGAGGGTGTCGTCATCGTGAGCGGTTACGTCCTGGGCCTTCGCACGGCCGCCGTCCCCGTTCTGGACGCGCGCGGGATCGCGGCGTCGATGGCCATCGTCGGCACGGAGGCCGCGATTCCCGACGATACGTCCGCCGGGCTGGTTCAAGGACTGCGCCGCGCGGCCGAGGAGCTCAGCCGGAAGCTCGGGTTCTCGGGCGATTACCCGGGTTCCATGCAGGAATAGCCGCACGCGCTCACGACCGTGACGTACGTGGACGAGAGGACAGCATTGATGAACGGGTCGCGGCCGACGAGTCCGGGCCGTGTCTGGTCGGCGGGATTCACCGCGGGAGTGGCCGGTATGACCGTGGCGGTCGTCGGCCTCGGGCTGTACGGCTCAACCTACCTGCTGTCCCTCGGCAGCAAGATTGCTATCTATGCGATCGTGATCCTCGGCCTGACGTTACTGGTCGGCTACGGGGGCCAGATCTCGTTCGGGCACAACGCCTTCTTCGGCATCGGCGGCTACATCTCGGCCCTTGCCACGACGTCATGGGGTCTGAGCCCGCTCCCGGGGATGCTCGTGGCCGCGCTCATCGCCGCCGCCCTCGCCGTCGTCACCGGCTATCCGACCCTCCGCCTGAGGGGCCACTTCCTGGCCCTCGGCACGTTCGCCGTCGGCCTGGGGTTCTACGCATTCGCCGTGGCATCGCCATACTTCAACGGCTTCACCGGCATCGGCGGCATTCCCCCGTACTCGCTGGGCGGGCTGAGCTTCCAGCGGGAGTTCGCCCAGTTCTGGGTGTGCGGAGTGTTCATGCTCGTCGCCCTGGTCGCGGTGGCCCATCTTCGCGGGGGTCGCTGGGGCCGGGCGCTGCGCACGGTCTCCACCGATGAGGCAACGGCGCAGAGCGTCGGGATCGACGTTCATCGGGTCAAGCTCACGGCGTTCGTCGTCTCGGCCCTGCTCGCGTCGGTCGCCGGTTCGCTGTATGCGCACACGACCAGCTACGTCAGTCCCGAGACGTTCAGCTTCGCGACCATTCTCACGCTGTTCATGATGCTGTTCATCGGCGGTGCCGGCTCGGTCTGGGGCGCGGTTCTGGGCTCCTTCGTCGTCACCGTCGTTCCGGAGCTGGCCCCGGAGTCCATGGCGTCCTGGCAGCCGACCTTCTTCGGTGCGCTGCTGGTGATCGTGCTGATCCTGCGCCCGGCGGGTCTGCTCGGGGGGCGGCGGAGAGCGGCGAGGCGTCCCAAGGACGGCGGTGGACAGCTGCGAGATCGAGGCAGCATCGGCCTGCGGGCCCACGGCGCGGAGGCGTCGGCGTGAGGACCGCGCTGCTGGAGGCCCGCGACATCAGCAAGTCGTTCGGCGCGGTCAAGGCGGTCGACGGGGTGTCGTTGAGCCTGGCGGTGGGCGAAATCGGCTCCGTGATCGGCCCCAACGGTGCCGGCAAGACAACGCTCTTCAACGCGTTGTCGGGCTTCTCCCCGGTCGACCGGGGAACGGTCACGCTCGACGGCCGGGACATCACCCGCAAGCCGCCACATCGCATCGCCCGGCTCGGGCTGGTCCGGACCTTCCAGACCGCCCGGCCGCTGGGAAACGCCACCGTGCTCGAGAACGTCCTGGCGGGCAGCTATCTGCATGCGAAGGGCGGTGTGTGGAGTTCGCTGTTCCCGCTGGGCGCGGTGCGCAGGGCGGAACGTGAACTGGTTCTGCGCTGCCACGCGACGCTGGCGACGGTCGGCCTGGCGGACGAGAGCGAGCGGTACCCGGGCGAACTGACCGCCGGCCAGCTGCGGCTGCTCGAGATCGCCCGGGGACTGGCCGCGAAGCCGCGGGTGCTCCTGCTGGATGAGCCGGCCGCCGGACTCAACCAGGTCGAGACCGCTCGGCTGGAGCGTACGTTGCGCGACATTCGCGACCAGGGCACCACGCTGCTGCTCGTGGAGCACGATGTCGACCTGGTCCTACGGGTCAGCGACCGGGTCACGGTCCTGGACTTCGGCCGGCTTCTCTGTCACGGCGCCCCGGCGGAGATCCGCCGGGATCCGGCCGTCGCCGCCGCCTACTTCGGTACCCGCGACGCGGGCGTCACCGCCCGGAACGAAGGTGCGATCTCATGATCAACACTCTTGCGATCGGGCTCAGCCTCGGCTGTGTCTACGGCTTTGTCGCGGTCGGCTTCGCGCTCATCTATCGCACCACGGGTGTGATGAACTTCGGTCAGGGCGCGTTCGTCATGCTCGGGGGGATGGGCGCCGGTTATGCCGGCCAGGAGTGGGGCCTGCCGCTGGCGGTCTCGGCGCTGATCGGTGTCTGCTTCGCCGTGATCGGGGGGCTCGTCCTCGTCCTCACGGTCGTGCTGCCCCTGTGGAAGCGCGGCGCCGGTGACCTCATCACCATGTTGGGGACGCTGCTGTTCCTGGTGGCGTCCGAGAACCTGGTTCTCAACCTGATGGGCAGTGATCCCCGCCCGGTGCCGCCCATCCCGCCGCATTTCACCCTGTCGGCCGCAGGCTTGCGTATCGACAGCCAGAGCCTATGGATCGTGGCGGCGGCCGTGGTCGTCTCCGCCGGTCTGGGCGCGTTCATCGCCAAGACCCCCACCGGGGTGGCGATGCGCGCCGTGGCCACGGACCAGAACGTGGCGCGTCTGATGGGGGTCAACCCGGCCCGGATCGCGGTGGTGGTGTTCGCCGCCGCCGCACTGATAGGTGGTATCGGCGGGGTCCTGGTCGCGCCGCTGCAGTTCGCCGCCTGGAACGCGGCGCACCTGTACAACATCAAGGGATTCGTCGCCGCGGTGGTGGGTGGCGTCCTCGACGTGCGTACCGCATTCCTCGGCGGACTCGTCGTCGGCGTCGCTGAGGCCTTCATTCTCACCTACGCGTCCTCCTCCTACCTCGACGTGATCCTCCTCGGTTTCCTGCTCCTGCTGCTCCTTCTGCGCCCCGGCGGCCTTTTCGGCCGCGCGGTAGCCGTCAAGTACTGAACCCCGCACGGCACGATCCTCGAGATTGGAAGACTTTCATGCGCGCCACACCCCGCCTTCTCGGCGTCGCAGCAGCCGCCGTCGCCGTGCTCAGCCTCGTCGCGTGCGGCAGCAACCTTTCCTCCGGCTCCAACGGCGACAACCGGTCGAACGCCGACGGACCCGTGGTCCTGGGTGTTCTGGTGGACCAGACCGCCTACCTGAAAACGGTCGACCAAGGCGTGCTCAAGGGCATCAACGCGGCGGTGAAGGCCATCAACGACCAAGGCGGCGTGCTCGGCGGCCGGCAACTGCAGGTGGTGTCGGGCGACATGGCCGCCGACCCGCAGAAGCAGGTCCAGGCATTCCAGCGCATCATGGGTACGGACAAGCCGGCGCTGTTCGTCAACGGGTTCTCCTCCGCCGGCAACGCGGCCGTCGCACCGCTGGCGAAGTCACAGCACGTCCCGATGGTCGTGGCCTCGGTGGTCCCGCAGCAGGACGCCGAATGGATCTTTTCGACCATCACCCCGGTCCGGTACGAGACGGGTACCCGGGTGGAGTACCTGCAACACGACGGCATCACGAAGGTCGGCATCCTCTACGACCCGACCCCGTACAACAAGCAGCAACTGCAGGTGATCAGCGATCAGCTCAAGGCGGCCGGAATCGACATCGCGGGCGCCGAGCAGCACGCCAGTGACGCTGTCGACCTTCGCCCACAGGTATCGAAGCTGCTCGGCGCGGGCGCTCAGGCGATCATCAAGCTGTCCTCGGGCCCGACCCAGATCGTGGCCGCGAAGGCCCTCGCCGACGCGGGTTCTCGGGCGCCGCTGCTCATCGGGATCGAGTCGCGCGCAAACATCGTCCAGGCCTCCGCCGCGTACCCCCACGTCCTCGTGGTCGCATCGCCGCTGCAGGTGAACGCGGTGCTGAAGGAGGCCGACCGCAGCCAGTCCGTAAAGAGCTTCACGGACACAAATCCGGCGGAGCAGGACCCGACGTACGTGGGTCGCGGCTGGGATGCGGTCTTCCTGGCCGCGGCGGCGTTGGAGAAGGCGGGCTCCACAGACGGTCAGGCGCTCCGCGACGCGCTGGAGTCCATGGATTCATACGCGGGCACCAGCGGCGCCTACGACTACACGGCCAGCGACCACTACGGCATCACCTCCAATCCGGACTATCTCGCGAAGATCACCGAGACGTCGGTCGACATCGTCTTCACCCCCAAGCGGTAGCCGCCAGATCCCCAGGCAGGAGCAACGCGATGGTTGACAACCCGGCGGCCGTGTTGCAGGTACGCGGGCTGACCGTCCGATACGGCAGTGTCCGCGCGGTTCACGGTCTCAACCTCGACGTATCGGCCGGTGAGGTCCTCGGCGTCATCGGAGCCAACGGCGCGGGCAAGTCCTCACTCGTCAACGCGATCGCCGGAGCCACCCGGTCCAGCTCCGGCTCGATCGCCCTCAACTCCCGGGACATCACCAAGGCGCCGGTCACCGAACGCGTCAGGGCAGGCATCGCGGTCAGCCCGGAAGGACGGGGGATTCTCGCGGGCATGACCGTCGAGGAGAACCTGCGTCTGGGGGCGTACTCGGTGCGACGACGCGACCGGAACGTGCTTGGAGGAAGGCTCGCCGAAGCCTTCGCGATCTTCCCCGTGCTGGGCGAGCGCCGCTCCCAGATGGCACAGACACTCAGCGGCGGGGAGGCGGCCATGCTCTCCGTGGCCCGGGCGTTGATGAGTGGTCCGTGTCTGCTCCTGCTCGACGAACCGAGCCTCGGCCTGGCCCCGATCATGCGGCAACGGCTCTTCGAGCGCATCGCCGTGCTCAAGCGGACCGGTCTGGCGATGGTGATCGTCGAGCAACGCGCCGCCGAGCTCCTCGAAGTGTCCGACCGGCTGCTGCAGATGCGCCGCGGCGAGTCGGCCGGGATCGGGCGTGCCGCCGAGATGGATGCGGAGAGCCTCGCGCGACTCTACTTCGGGGCGGCGGCCGCGCCCGGCCCATCGGCACCGTCCTGAGACGCCGGATTCCAGCGGCGACCGAACCCACGACTTCAGCCACCGATTCCACCGGGACTCAACCAGAGGACGCTATGACCAATGCGATCGCGACGATCCTGTCCGGCCTCGTCGACATGCACTGCCATTCGGGGCCGAGTCCCTTCCCGCGCCGGTTCGACCACGTCGAGGCGGCGCAGGACGGCGCCCAACGGCTCCGGATGCGGGCCATGGTGGCCAAGTCCCACCACCACAACTCGGTGATGGACCTGCTGGCCATGAAGGACCGCCTCGTGAACGTGCCGACGCAGGTGTTCGGTGGAATAGCACTCAACAACCAGGTCGGCGGCCTCAACCCCCACGCCGTGGAGATGTGCCTGCGGATGGGGGGCAAGGTCGTGTGGTTCCCGACGTTCTCCTCCGGCCGCCATATCGACTGCCATCCCGAACACTCCGGCTTCCCCACGGCAACCGTGCCGCTGACCACCGAGCGGGTCGACGTCACCGACGACGGTAAGCCGCTCCCCGCCGTACATCCGGTGCTCGATCTCATCGCCGAGGCCGGCGCGGTGCTCAACGGCGGACACATGCACCCTCAGGACATCAGGGCCGTCTTCACGCTCGGCCGGGAGAAGGGGATCGACCGGATGGTCGTCAGCCACCCCGACTTCGTGATCGGTGCGGAACCGGCGCAATGCCGCGAGTTCATCGAGCTCGGCGCGGTCATCGAGCACGAGATGCACATGTACGACCCCGAGGCCTCGATGAAATGGGACCCCGCCCGGCTGTACCGCTGGATCGAGGAGCTCGGGCCCGAGCATACCGTGCTGGCATCGGACCTGGGGCAGTCCACGATGCCCAAGCCGGTCGATGCGTTCATCCGCGTCGCGGAGGCCCTGCTCGACCTCGGACTTCCCGAGAAGGACCTGCGGCTCATGGTCCGTGACAACCCCAGCCGCCTGCTGAACCTGCAGGACTGATCAGCCGGAGCCGCACCGCGGTCCGTGAAAGGAATGGCGTGTACAACCAGAACGATGCGCGATCCGCGCTGATCCCCGCTGCGGGTACCGGTCCGGCCGCTGCCGCCGCTGCCCCCGAGTACATCCAGTTCGACCTCGCTGATCCGGCCGAGGTGTCCGCGGCCGGCAGTCCCACCTGGTACTTCCGTGGCCAGAACTTCGTCCTGGCCTACACCCGGCTCAGGGCCGGCGACACCCTGGACCGCCGGGAACAGCATCATGAGTACCTGTTGCTGCTCACCGCCCTGGACAGCGACGTCGACATCACCGCGGGCGCGGACCGGGCGACGGTCACCGAACCCGCCGTCGTCGTGGTCCCTCCCGGACCGAGTTCGCTGACCGCGGGGCGCGACACCGCGGTGGTGCGGCTGTTCGACGGGCGCACCGGGGACCTCATGGACAAAGCCGCCAACGCCGGTTCCTACACCGTGCCCCACGCCAACGTGACCCCGTTGGTACCGTGGCCCGACCCCGTCGACGGCGACCGGCTACGCGTCTACCTCACCGAGCGGATCCCGCCGGAAACGGGCCGCTTCGGCCGGATCTTCCGCACGTCCGCATTCATGATCAACTTTCTGGAACTGCAGCAGGGGCCGCGCGACCCGGAGCAGCTCTCGCCGCACCACCACGACAACTTCGAACAGTGCTCGCTCGCCGTCGAGGGCTCCTACATGCACCACATCCGCACACCGTGGACCACGAAGCGCAGCGAATGGCGCGAGGATCAGCACACGCGCGTCGGCAGCCCGTCGGTGGCGATCATCCCGCCACCAACCGTGCACACCAGCGAGGCAGTCGGGCCCGCACGCAACCAGCTGATCGACATCTTCTGCCCCCCGAGGGCGGACTTCTCAGCCCGCGAAGGCTGGGTACTCAACGCCGCGGAGTACCCGGGACGATCGGAGGTGGCCTCCTGATGCTGTCGTTCCCGCGGCTGCTGGGCAACGGCCGTACAGCGGTCGGCACGTGGGTGAAACTTCCGACGATCGAGTCCGTCGAACTGATGGCCGTCGCCGGCTTCGATTTCGTCGTCCTCGACCTCGAACACTCGCCGATGTCGATGGAGACCGCCGCCACCCTGACCGCCGTTTCCGCCGGGCGGGGCGTCGTACCGCTGGTCAGGGTCCCCGACCACTCACCGGCCTGGATCCAGCGATCCCTCGACGCCGGCGCGTCCGGGGTCCTCGTGCCGCACGTCGACTCCGACGAACAGGCCCGCGCGGTGGCCGGGGCCGCCCGGTTCGAGCCGGACGGCTCGCGCGGTGTCGGGCCGACCAGCCGGGCCGGGAACTGGGGACTCACGCCCATGCTCGACTACCTCGCCACGGGACACGAGGTCGCCGTGATCGCCCAGATCGAGAGCGACGCCGGCGTGCGAAGCGCGAGGGCGATCGCCGAGGGCGGCCGGGTCGACGCTCTCTTCGTCGGTCCGGCAGACCTCTCCGTCTCGCTCGGCATGCCCGCCGATAGCGCCGAGGTCGTGGAGCGGATCCACCACGTGGTCGAACAGTGCAAGGCAGCGTCGCGCCCTTGCGGCATCGCCATCGGCGCGGATCCGATACGCGCGGCCGCCCTCGCGGACGAGGGCTTCGACTTCGTCATGCTCAGCAACGACGCGACCATCCTCGGCTCCGGCGCCGCCGAACTCGTCGCAAGGTTCCGGGCATGCGCACCCTGATCGTCTACGCCCACCCCGAGCCGACCTCGTTCGCCGGGGCCATGAGGGACGCCGCGGTCTCCACGCTGGAGGCCGCGGGCCACGAGGTCGTCGTCTCGGACCTCTACGCCGAAGGGTTCAACCCGGTCGCGGGCCGGCACGACTTCACCACCGTCGCTGACCCCGAACGATTCCACTATCAGACGGAACAGGCGCACGCCTCGGCCGAGCGCGGCTACACACCCGAACTCGCCCGGGAACAGCGGCGGGTCGAGCGCGCGGCGGTCATCATCCTCGTGTTCCCCCTGTGGTGGGGAGGAGTACCGGCCATCCTCAAGGGCTGGTTCGAGCGGGTCCTGGCGTACGGCTTCGCCTACGAGGACAGCATGCGCTACGACACGGGCTTCTTCCGCGGGCGCTCGGGGCTGATGGGGATCGTCACCGGGGGCACCCGCGAGCGGTTCTCCGAACGGGGCACCTACGGCGCCATCGAGCAGGTCCTCTGGCCGACCCAGCACTGCATGGTCGAGTATCTCGGGCTGAACACCATGGAGCCCTTCGTGGCCTATGCGGCACCCCGCGTATCGATGCAGCAACGGCGCGAATACCTGCACCAATGGCGGCAGCGGGTATTGGAGTGCCTGGACGGGGCCAATACGCCCGGCGGCGAGCCGCCGGCGTTGAAGACGGCCCGGCCCGCAACCACCTGGTCGTCCGAGGAGTGAGCCTGTACCGACCTGGTGTTTTGGAGATCGTTGCAGGGTGTGGCGGCCGGGCGAGGACGGCGTCAGCGGCCCCGTACGCGCGGGGGGCCTCATCGCAGTCCCGCTGCCCTCGGCGAGATACCGGGCGAGCTGCGCGGCGACCAGGAGGTAGTTGTACCGGGTCGTCTCCGGGTAGTTGCCTGCGCGGAGGAACCCGGACCAGTCCCGGGCGAGCCCTTCAGTGAACTTGTCGATCTTCAACAGCGGCATCCGAAACCTGCCTAGTCAAGGGGTCCAACAGCGGCGTGCTAGACCTGGCAGTGATGCCGAACAATGAAAAAGGGGGCCTCCGCGAGTCGCTGACCTGCGAAAACCCCTACACTGTCGGGACGGCGGGATTTGAACCCACGACCCCTTGACCCTCAGCCAGCGACGTGCCCAGCAACGTTCTCCCAGGTCGCTGCAAGCATAAACCGGCCGAGTAAAGGAGTCTGTGGTTTGGTGGTGCGTTGGCATTGATGTGGTCGCCAGGGGCAAATTTCAAGGCTCTGGCACAAAGTGTGTGATCGACTAGTGTTGATCAGTTCGGGTGTCCCTTG
>NZ_JBEXCY010000113.1:0-36947 GCF_040605515.1 Dactylosporangium sp. NPDC005572
GGCGACGTGCGTCGCCGCGGGCCGGGGGTGAAGCGGGCACCGACGTCAGGCGTTGCTCCGCGATCCGGTGGGCCGGATCGCGTGGGTGAGGCTGAAGATCTGCTGCGGGTCCCACAGCTGTTTGAGGGCGGCGAGCATGTGCCGGTCTTCGCGCAGGTAGGCGGACATGACGTGCGTGGGCCGGTTGTCGCCCGGTGCGAGGAAGTTCGCGAAGGTGCGTCCGGTGTCCCACGTCGCGAGGGCCGCGAAGAGTCGCGTGTGGAGGGCGACGTGGTGGACCGCCTCGTCGGGGCCGGCGACGCTGGCGGCGAAGAGGAGGAACGGCGCGTCGCGGTTGGCCACGGCGTTCAGCGACTGCGGTGCGCGGCGCAGGGCGCCGCCCAGGTGGCGGATCTCGACCATCGTGACCGGCACCTCCGCGTCCTGGCCGGCGAGCGCCACGATGCGGTCGATCGCGGCGGCGGGCAGGTCCTGCAGCAGCGTCGAGCGGTCGTGGATCGGCAACGGCTCGACGGGATCGTTGTGGATGGCCGCGACCGCGGAGTAGGGCATGTCGGCGAGGGTGTCGATGACCGGGGTGCCGGCGGTGCGGACCGGCGTGACGAGCTGCTCGCCATCGCCGGCCGAGCCCAGGTAGGCCACCCGGACGTGCACGACGAACTGCCCGCGCAGCGGCTCGGGTACCTCCGGGATGGGCGGCAGCCGCAGCAGCGCGACCGACGAGGTCAGCTCGTCGGGTGTGGTCTCGACCCAGGAGCGCCACGCCTTGAGGATCTGTGAGGCCTGGGCGCCGGGGAAGTACAGGCCGCCGCCGTAGAGGCGGGTCAGCGGGAACAACCGGAACTCGATCGCCGTGACCACGCCGAAGTTGGCCTTGCCGCCGCGGACCGCCCAGAACAGCTCCGGTTCCGTCGCGGCGGTGACGTGGCGGAGCCGGCCGTCGGCGGTGACGATGTCGAACGCGGTGACGTGGTCCGCCGCGTAGCCGTGGGCGCGGCCGAGCACGGGGCTCAGGCCGCCGCCGAGGGTGTAGCCGACGACGCCGACAGTCGGGGAGGAGCCGTTGAGCGCGGCCAGGCCGTGCGCCGAGGCGGCGGTGATGACGGCCGCCCACCGGACGCCGGCCTCGACCCGGGCGATGCGGGTGTCGGCGTCGATGGACACCGCCGCCATCCGGCTGGTGTCGATCAGCAGGGCACCGTCGGCGGCCTCTGCGGGTCCGTGCCCGGTGGCCTGTACCGCGACCCGCAGGCCGTGCTGGCCGGCGAACCGCACGGCCTCGACCACGTCGGCGGCCGACGTGGCGCCGATGACGAGCGCCGGGTGGTGCTGCACGGACAGGTTGAAGGTGGCGCGCCCTCGGTCATATGCGTCGTCGCCGGGCAGCAGGACCGGGCCGCCCACGCGCGTGGTGAGCGCGGCGAGCGCGGCCGGGTCGACCGCGCTGACGCTGTCGCTGGTGGTTGTCGTCATGCGGCAAGCAAAACCGCGGCCGGTCGACGCCCCGTTGACGTCGGGTCAACGACGTCCCGGCCGCCGCACCGGACGGGCTCCCGCTCGAAGGGCGCGTCGGCCGCGTTGATCAGGCGTTGACCATGCGTTTACCGGGCTGCTGCTCGCTTGGTGTGACACGCCGAGGCGCGACGCTTGCGGACCGGTTCGGACGAAAGGCAATGTGTGCACCCGGCGTGGGCCGTGGCCCGGTCGCGATGCGCTGTGAATCCGTTCACATCGGACCCATGGTGTCGAACCGTACCGGCCCTGCGGGCGTGGAATGGTTCGACGTCGGCAGCGCCGGCGCGCCCGTACAAAGGAGCACCAGGAGCATGGTGAGTGTCTTGCGGACAGACGTCGTCGAGCGGCCGGTCAACGGCACGAGCCCGACGCCCGGGCCGCAACGGCCGGGTCCCGCGGGACTGACGTTCGCCGTGCTCGGACCGGTCCGCGCCTGGCGGCACGGCCGGGAGCTGGCGCTCGGATCACCCCAGCAGGTGGCGGTGCTGTCCGCGCTGCTGCTGTACGAGGGCCGGCCGGTGCAGCCCGAGGTGCTCATCGACGTGGTGTGGGACGGCGAGCCGCCCCGCGCCGCGCTCGGCACGGTCCGCACGTACCTGTCCCGGCTGCGCCGCGTGCTCGGCGAGGGGGCGCAGTCCGGTGCGATCGTCGCCGCTGGCAGTGGCTACGCCCTGCCGCTGCGGCCGGACGCGCTCGACCTGGCGGGCTTTCGCGGCGAGGTGGCCGCGGGGCAGTCGCGGCTGCGGGCCGGCGACCCGGCCGGCGCGGTCGACACGCTGCGCCGGGCCCTCGGCCGGTGGCACGGCGATGCGCTGGCCGGCGTGCCCGGCCGGTATGCGGCCGCCCAGCGGAGCCGGCTCGGCGAGCTGCGGCTGGCCGCGCTGGAGTCCCGGCTCACCGCCGAGCTGGCCGGGCCGGGCCCCGACGCCGGTCTGGCCGAGGAGCTCAGCGCGCTCGTCGAGCAGTACCCGCTGCGGGAAGGCTTCCGGGAGCTGCTGATGCTGTCGCTGTACCGGTCGGGACGCCGGGCCGACGCGCTGCGGACGTACCTCGACGGCGACCGCCGCCTCCGCGACGAGGTCGGTGTCGAGCCCGGGCCCGCACTCCGGCGGCTCCAGCAGCGCATGCTCGCCGGTGACCCGGCGCTGCTCGTCGAAGCGGCGCCGCCGGTACCGGCACCGGCGCCGACCGCCGCCGTGGCGGTGCACCTGCCGGCCGACCTGCCGTCGTTCGTCGGCCGGACGCAGGAGCTGGCGCAGGTCACCGAGCGGCTGGCCGCCCGCACCCCGGGCACCGTCGGGATCGTCGGCCTGGACGGGACCGGCCGGTCGACGCTGCTGATCCGCGCCGCGCGTATGGTGACCGGCCGGTACCCGGGCGGAGTGCTGCACGCCGACCTCGCCGCCGCCGACGAGCGGGAGGTGCTGCGCAACTGGCTGCACCAGCTCACCGCCGGGGCCGACGGCCCGGCGGAGCTTCCGGCCTCGGCCTGCGGGCTGGCGGCGCTGCTGCGCCCGGTCGCCGCCGGGCGGCGGATGCTGGTCCTGGCCGACAACGTCGCCGACGGCGGCCAGGTCGCACGCCTGCGCGACGCGCTGCCGGAGGCGGATCTGCTGTTCACGGCGCACCGGCGCGTGACGGGTGCGCCCGGCGCCGCGTGGGTCCGCCTGGGCCCGTTGTCGTCCGTGGACGGGCTGGAGATGCTGCGCCGGCTCGCCGGACCGGATCGCATCGACGCCGAGGTCTCGGCGGCGCGCCGGCTCGTCGACCTCTGCTCGGCCTACCCGACGCCGCTGCGGCTCGTCGCCGAGCGGCTGGAGGCCCGGCCCGACTATCCGGTCGCGGTGCTCGCCGCCGAGCTCGCGGAGGAGCTCGACAGCGCATCGGTCCCAGCGCACGACGACTGCGTGGTCGCGGAGGCGCCGCTGCACCGCGCCTACCAGCGGCTGGCCCCGCTCCAGGCCGGCGTCCTGCGCTGCGTTGCCGGGGCGGGCCTGCCGGAGTTCACCGCACCGCACGTGGCGGCGCTGCTCGACATACCCCAGCACCAGGCCTGGACTGCGCTGGACGCGCTCGTCGACGTCGGCCTCGTCGAGGAGTTCGGCCCACGCGGCCGGTACCGGATGCCGTACTTCGTCGAGGCGTTCACGCGCCGGCTGACCGCCGAGGCGCACCACCCGTCGGAGCCGGCGCGGCGGCTGGACCAGCTCGCCGCGCACCGCAGCCGCGCCGCCGTCCCGGCCGGGAACCGTGGCGCAGCCGCACCCACTGAACCGGCGGTGCCCCGCCGGGCGAGCCACGTCGCCACTGTGCGCGAAGGCTCGGCGACAGCGATCGAGCGGGCGTGGTCATCCGGCGGCAGCGACGCGGCGTAGCAGCACCCGCAGGGCCGAGCCAGGAGCTGTTCCTCGACCGTGGCGGGCAATACGAGACGCTCGACCCGATAGGTCATCACGGTCGGGTCGACGTGCAGCCGCCGCGCGAGCGCCCGCTGTGACCGGTCGCCGTGCGCCGCCGACCCGAGTGCGGCCTGCCACATCACCTGGCGGGCCCGCCACGGGCCGAGCCTCGGTGCGCGCCTCGCCCATCACGATCACGCGGAGTACACAGGAACGAGAGCGCGGCGTGCGTGGAGGTATCGGATGGACGCCGGCGAGGTGCTGGTCGGGCGAGACGCGGCGGGCGGTCACCGCGTGCTCGGGGTTGCAGTTGTGCGTGAGAGCGAGCTGACGCGTGTCACGCGCGTGGCCCTTGTCGGCGGCGCGGTGGTACGGAAGGAGCCGTTGGGGCCGGACGCTTGCCGGCGGCTGCAGCGGGAGCTGGGGATGCTCGAGCGGCTGCGAGGGGTCGAGGGGGTTGCGCAGCTGGCGGACACGCCGTGTCTGCCGGGGTCGATCGTGCTGGCGGACGCCGGGAGCAGGAGCCTGGCCGGGCTGGCGAAGCCGATGGCGGCCGATGACCTGATCGAGCTTGCCGTGCCGTTGGCCCGGGCGGTGTCGGGGATGCACCGGCGGGGGGTGCTGCACGGCGACATCGCGCCGGCGAACGTCGTGATCTCCCGCACCGGAGCACCCTGCCTGGTGGACTTCGCCGTGGCGTCCTCGCTGGCGGAGATCCGTCCCGAGTTCACGCACCACAACGAGATCGTCGGGACGTTGGCGTATCTGGCGCCCGAGCGGACCGGTCGCACCGGTCGGTCGGTGGATCAGCGTGCGGACCTCTACGCGTTGGGTGCGACGTTGTACGAGCTGGCGACGGGTACACCGCCCTTCGGTTCGGGTGACCCGCTGCGACTTGCGCACGACCATCTGGCTCGGGTTGCCGTATCGCCGGCGCGGCTGAACCCGGCCCTGCCGGAGCCGCTGTCCCAGATCATCATGCATCTGCTGGAGAAGGAGCCGGACCACCGGTACCAGACGGCGGAGGGCTTGATCCACGACCTCGAGCGGTTGGGGGACGCCACCCGTCCAGGAGCAGCCGCGCTGCAGGTCGGCGAGCGGGACGTGGCGCCGCGGCTGCTGACGCCGTCGCGGTTGGCGGGCCGCGATGCGGCTCTGGAGCAGCTGCAGGCGGCGTTCGCCGACGCGCTGGCGGGCCGGTGTCGTGGGGTACTGGTCGGCGGAGTGCCAGGAGTGGGCAAGACAGCACTGGTCGACCAACTGCGGCCGATGGTAGCGAGCCGCGACGGGTGGTTCGTGGCGGGCAAGTTCGACCAGTACCGGCGGGATCTGGAGTTCGACGCGGTCTACCAGGCGCTTCGCGGGTTGGGCCGGCTGTTGCTGGCCGAGCCGGAGGACGAGCTGTGCGAGGTCCGCGAGCGAATCCTGGCAGCGGTCGGGCCGAACGCCGCCCTGCTGGTCGCCGGTGGCGTTGTCGATCGCGCTTAGGGGACGGAGGCCCGTAGGCGTTGCGCCGTTCGGGTGCGGTGTTCCGGGCCGACCCCACACCCGGTACGTGGGGGAGGCGGGCTGGGGCCGGCCCGACGTTTTGTTGGCGCGGCCCGGCAACACATCAGGTCCGGGTCGCGCCGTCCGGCGCGTCACTGCCTGGTGCCAACACCTTCTGGAAGCGGCCGAGCAGGTCCGAGGCTGTGGGGGGCGGCAGCCTTACCATTCAGTTTCAAAGATCCGTTCGGGTTCCCGCCGGTCCCATCGCCGCCACATCAGGCCGCTACTGTCCGTGAAGGTCAACTCGACAGACGCGCTCACGCCTTCACGGCGAAGGATCTCAAACTGCTTCGGGCTCAGGATCTTTTCGCTCCTGGTTACTGACGCCAGACTGTCCAAGCGAATCGCCGAGAAGATGCGGAACCCGTCTTGCCTGGCCGCAGGGACTGCGTCACCGGCTGACACGTTGTACGTATACAAGGTGCCGACGACGCTGTAGATCGGATGCGGGCTGTTGTTGGCCACTGCGACCGTGTAGTCCTTGATCCCGCCACCACCGAAGACCCCGAAGACCAGGCGGGCCTGCTGCGATGCTTTGTCGGCTTCGGCCTTCTTCCGATCTTCAAGGTCATCCAGATACTGCGCCTTGGCGATCGCCAACTGTTGCTCAGCCGCTTCGCTCTGTGCCTTGGCGATCTCCAATTGAGTCTCGGCGGCATCGGCCTGTGCCTTACTGAGCCGCAACTGTTCCTCAGCCGCCTTGGCCTGACGCTCCGCGCTTCGTGCAGAACCGCGAGCGTAGATTGCCTGCAAGCACGCCACTATCGCGGAAAGCACGGCTACTCCTGCTGCCGCCCATGCCGCACGCGTCGTTGAGTCCACGCCTCATGTTGATGCCACCGGTCAAGGCTGCCAACACCGGCGGCCCGATGCCAGCGGTGGTCAGCGGGGGCCGGACGCCGCCCAGTGGCGAATGGCGGTTCCCGACGTCAGGGTCAGGCGACCGGCCGCTCCGGCTCGGCCGGCTCCTCGTGCGGGACGACGCGCAGAAGGTCCGTGTCGACGGCGTCGGACCAGAAGCGGGGTGCAGTCATGACGCCACCACCTCGGGCCGACGGATGAGCAATGGGCCGTGGCGGGAAACTTGTGGTACGTGGCTTTCACGCCACTGTCGTGTCGGCCTGCATCGGTGTGAGGCTGCACGGGTGAGGGGAGGGGCGGCCGTGGCTGACGGGGTTCATCGAGTCGTGGTGCTTGTGCTCGATGGGGCCAAGCCGCTCGATGTGGGCATTCCGGCGCAGGTGTTCACCAATCGGCCGAGCATGCCGTACGCGGTGCACGTGTGCGGTGCCGCGCCCGGGCTCGTGGCCGGTGGGGACGGTCTCGCGTATCACGTGGCCGAAGGGCTCGACGCGTTCGATGCGGCCGATACCGTGTTCATTCCCGGGTACCGGAATCCGGATCGTGAGGAGCCGCCGGCCGAGGTCGTGGCCGCCCTCCGCGCTGCCCACGCGCGCGGGGTTCGGCTTGCCGCGATCTCGACCGGGGCGTTCGCGCTCGCCGCGACCGGGCTGCTCGACGGCAAGCGGGCCACCACGCACTGGCATTACACGCGTGAGCTGGCCCGGCGTCATCCCGCGATCCTCGTCGACGAGGACGTGTTGTTCGTGGACGAGGGGGAGGTGCTCACCTCGGCCGGTGCGGCCAGCGGGATCGACCTCTGCCTGCATCTCGTGCGCCGCGATCACGGGGTCGCGCTCGCCAATCATGTGGCCCGGCGGCTCGTGGCGGCGCCGTACCGCAGCGGGGGACAGGTGCAGTACATTCCGCGCAGCGTGCCGGAGGCGGTCGGCGAGCACTTCGCGGCGACTCGGCAGTGGGCGCTGGAGCGGCTCGACGAGCCGCTCGCGCTCGAGGATCTGGCCCGCAACGCGAACGTGTCGGCGCGGACGTTGTCGCGGCGGTTCGTGGAGGAGACCGGGTACACGCCGACGCAGTGGATTCTGCGGGCGCGGGTGGACCGGGCGCGGGAGTTGCTCGAGCGCAGCGGACTCGGGGTGGAGCAGATCGCGGCGCGAGTCGGGCTCGGGACCGGGTCGAACCTGCGGCTGCACTTCCAGCGGATTCTGGGCACGTCGCCGAGCGAATACCGCAAGACCTTCGCACGCCCGAACGGCGCGACCTTGGCAGAGATGCGGTCGGGTGGCGCGATGCTTGCGGAGACTGGCGAACCTTCCACTGTTGTCTGATCGGGCGAACCGGCACGATTGCCGCATGTCTGGACGAATTGCCATCAACGGGTTCGGGCGCATCGGTCGCGGCGTGCTGCGCGCGGTCGTCGAGCGCGACAGCGCCCTCGAAGTCGTCGCCGTCAACGATCTCGCGGTGCCGGCGGCGTTGGCGCAGCTGTTGAAGTACGACACCACGCTCGGGCGGATCGGGCGCCCCGTCGCGGTCGAAGGAGACGACCTGCTCGTCGACGGGCGGCGTATCCGGGTGCTCGCCGAGCGCGAGCCGCTCAAGCTGCCCTGGGCCGAGCTCGGCGTCGACATCGTGCTCGAGACCACCGGCCGCTTCACCGCCGCCGACGCGGCCCGCGCACACCTCGACGCCGGCGCCGAGCGGGTGCTCGTCGGCGCGCCGTCGGCCGGGGCCGACGTGACGCTCGCGTACGGCGTGAACACCGAGGCGTACGACCCGTATCACCACACGATCGTGTCGAACGCCTCCTGTACCACCAACGCGCTCGCGCCGCTCGCCGCCGTGCTCGACGGGCTGGCCGGGATCGAGCACGGGTTCATGACCACCGTGCACGCGTACACCCAGGAGCAGAACCTCCAGGACGGCCCGCACCGGGACCTGCGCCGGGCCCGGGCCGCCGGCGTGAACATCGTGCCGACCACCACCGGTGCCGCCAAGGCGATCGGGCTCGTCCTGCCGGGCCTGGCCGGACGGCTGTCCGGCGACTCGATCCGGGTACCGGTCCCGGTCGGTTCGCTGGTCGAGCTCAACGCGACCGTCGAAACCGAGGTGACGCGCGACGCCGTGCTGGACGCCTACCGCGAGGCGGCCGAGGGCTCGCTCAAGGGCATCCTCTCGTACTGCTCCGACCCCATCGTCAGCGCCGACATCGTCGGCGATCCGGCGTCGTGCATCTTCGACTCGGCGCTGACCAGGGTCGACGGGCGGCACGTGAAGGTCGTCGGCTGGTACGACAACGAGTGGGGCTTCGCGAACCGGGTCGTGGACACCCTGACCCTGATGAGTGCAAAACGGATCGCCTAGATGACTGATTCCTAAGTCTTCAGTGGTCGTAGGCGATCAGTGAGCGTTTGATGGGTTGTCCGGCTGCCCAGTTGTCATGACCCGCGGCCCGGGCGCAGGTTAGAAGGCGGCAGCTGCTCGGCGCCGCGCCGCTGACGTGTTCGGCGGGTCAGATGGCGGGCGACGTGGTCGCCGGACAGGCCGTTGACGCCGCCGCCCGGCCAGGTGGACGCTCCGATCAGGTACAGGTGCCGGATCGGTGTCTTGTAACGGGACATGCCCGGGAACGGCCGGAACGCGAAGTTCTGCCGCAGGTGCATCGAGCCGGCAATGCTGTCGCCGCCGACCAGGTTGGGATTACGCCGCTGCAGGTCGATCGGGCTGAGCACGGCACGGCCGAGGATTCGTTGGCGCAGGCCCGGCGCGTAGGTCTCCAGGCGGTCCAGGACGCGCTCGGCGTACGGCTCGGCGGCCTCGTCCCAGTTCGTCGCGGTGAGCTCGCCGGCGTCGTCGCCGCGGATCCGCGGCGGCAGTGCGCGGACCTGGATCCACAGCACGTGCTTGCCGGCCGGCGCCCGGGTCGGGTCCACGACGGACGTCTGGGCGCACACCAGCGTCGGGTCGCGTGGCAGCAGTCCGTTGAGTGCGGCGGTGTACGTGCGGGCCAGGTCCTCGACGTACGGTCCGATGTGGACGTAGGCGTGGCCGGCGAGCGCCGGCCCGGCCCGCCACGGCACGGGGCCGTCGAGCGCCAGGTGCACCATCATTGTCCCCGGCCCGTACGTGAACCGGGCGGCATCGCGACGCACACCGGCCGGTGCGCGGTCGAGCAGCTCACCGAACAGGGCCGTGGGGGTGGTGCCGGCGATGATGGCACGCCGGGCCGTGATCCGCTGCCCGTCGGCGAGCTCCACCTGCCGGGCCGTGCCTCCCGACGTGATGATCCGGCGCACCGCGGCCTCGGTGCGCAGCTCCCCGCCGTGCTGGTGGAGCAGCCCGGCGAGCGCGGCAATCAGGCCGGAGGCGCCGCCCTCGACGATCGACATGCCCTGGCGCTGGTCGGTGAACAGTTCGAGGAACGGGAACATGGCGCCGCCGGCGACGTCGGGGCCGAAGTCGAGGTGCATGCCCCAGCACGCCACCATGGCCTTCGCTTCCGGTGTGGCGAAGAACGTGTCGCCCAGTTCCCGCGTCGAGCTGAGCAGCAACTGCACAAGCCGGGCGAACCCGGCAGGCCGCAGCCGCAGCGCCGCCCGCGCCGTCGCCGAGGCCATCGCCATCGATGGCGCAGGCGCCGAGTAGAGCCCGAACAGCGTGCTGCTGTACCGGTCGTAGAGCCGTTGCAGCCGCAGCCAGCCGTCCGCGTCGCCGCTGTCGCGCTCGGCCAGACCGTTGAGGGTCCGGTCCGGATCCTGTTCCACGCCGAGTGCGGTGCCGTCCGGAAACGCGTTGGCGTAGGGTCTGCTCCCCACGGCGTACCGCAATCCGTGCTGTGCCAGGGCGCTCGCGTGCTCGGCGTAGAACTGCGAGCCGAGCAGCAGGTTCTGGTTGGTGGAGAACACGTCGTGGGTGAACCCGGGAAGCGTCAGTTCCTCGCTGAGCACCGCCCCGCCCGGTCGGCGCGCCTGCTCCAGAACCAGCACCGACCAGCCCGCCTCCGCGAGCCTCACGGCAGCGATGAGCCCGTTGTGGCCCGCCCCGATCACGACCGCGTCGTACTCCACAGCTACCAGGCTCGCGTTCGCTCGGCTCCCAGGCGTCAACCTCGGCGGGTGGGATACGGCCCAGGTATGCGTCCGGAGGACCGCGAGCATGTCTGGGTCGGCGCGTCTCAGAGAGCGCTCCCAGATGTCGGCAAGCAGCGGCGACGTTGATCAGTGCTCCGGTGCGGCGCTCTGGTCTGCGCCTGAGCGAGCATTCGTCGGCGCTCTTTCATTTTCTCGCGAAGCATTGACACCTTTCCAAGGAGGCCCCAGAGTGACAGCGTGAGAGCGCTCTCTCGCTCCGCCGCAACACCGCCGACACCCGAGCTTCACGAAGGAGTCCCTATGGAATGGTCGGAACCCCGCCCCGGCCATCGACGTTCATTCAGATCACTGACGGGCCCGCGCACCCTGCGCATGGCCGCCATCGTGGCCGCGGTTGCGGCCATGCTGGTGACGTACATCGTCGTGGTCACGACCCGCGCCGACGCGGCCGAGACCCTGCTGTCGCAGGGCCGGCCGACGACCGCCTCGTCGACGGAGAACGCCGGTACCCCTGCCAGCAGCGCGACCGACGGTAATACGGGCACCCGCTGGTCGAGCGCGTTCAGCGTCCCGCAATGGATCCAGGTCGATCTCGGCACCTCCCAGGCGATCACCCGGGTGGCACTGAACTGGGAAGGGGCGTACGCCACCGCCTTCCAGATCCAGACCTCCACCAACGGCACCACCTGGACGAACATCTACTCCACCACGACCGGCACGGGCGGCCAGCAGAGCCTGCCGGTCACCGGCACCGGTCGCTACGTGCGCGTCAACGCGACCGCGAAAGCCACCCAGTGGGGCGTGTCGCTGTGGGAGTTCCAGGTCTTCGGTGGTACCCCCGACACGCCGGGCGGCTGTGGCACCACCAACACGGCGCTGGGCAAGACAGCGACCGCGTCGTCGACGGAGAACGCCGGTACCCCGGCTTCATCCGCATTCGACGGCAACACCGGCACCCGCTGGTCCAGCCTGGCCACCGACCCGCAGTGGCTCCAGGTCGACCTGGGCACTGCCGTGTCCGTCTGCGGCGTCACGCTGAACTGGGAGGCCGCCTACGCGACCGCCTTCCAGATCCAGGTGTCCACCAACGGCACGACCTGGACGAACATCTACAGCACGACCACCGGCACCGGTGGCGTGCAGAGCCCGGCCGTCACCACGACGACCGGTCGCTACGTGCGCATGAACGGCACCGCCCGGGCCACCCAGTGGGGCTACTCGCTCTGGGAGTTCCAGGTCTTCACCGGTTCCGGCCCGTCGACCTCGCCGTCGACCTCGGTGTCGCCCAGCACGCCGACGCTCCCGACCTCCGACACCCCTGACTTCGGCCCGAACGTGCGGATCTTCGACCCGTCCACGCCGGTGGCGACCATCCAGTCGGCGGTCGACCAGGCGTTCAACGCGCAGCTGCGCAGCCCGACCGCGCAGTTCGGCACCCAGCGCAACGTGTTCCTCTTCAAGCCCGGCACCTACGGGCGGGTGTGGGCCAACGTCGGTTTCTACACCACGATCGCCGGTCTCGGCCTGAACCCCGACGACGTGACGATCAACGGCGCGGTCAACGTCGACTCCGGGTGGAACTTCGGCGACGAGGCCAACGCGACCCAGAACTTCTGGCGCAGCATGGAGAACCTGTCGATCGTGCCGGAAGGCGGCACCAACCGGTGGGCCGTCTCCCAGGCCGCCCCGATGCGCCGGGTACACATCCGCGGCGACCTGACCCTGGCGCCGTCGAACCAGGACACCGGGCAGGGCTACTCCAGCGGCGGCTACCTGGCCGACTCCGTGGTCGACGGCGTCGTGTCCTCCGGTTCGCAGCAGCAGTGGTACACCCGCGACAGCCGGATCACGCGCTGGGACGGCGGCGTCTGGAACATGGTGTACTCCGGCGTGCAGGGTGCCCCGGCCAACGCGTTCCCGAACCCGCCCCACACCACCCTGGCGACCACCCCGGTCACCCGTGAGAAGCCTTACCTGTACGTCGACAGTGCCGGCCTCTACCGCGTCTTCGTGCCCTCGGTGCGGCGCAACTCCGCAGGCGCGACCTGGCCGAACACCGCCGGCACCTCGATCCCGATGCGGGAGTTCTATGTCGCCAAGCCCGGCGACAGCGCCGCCCGGATCAACTCCGCCCTCGCCCAGGGCCTGAACCTGTTCTTCACCCCCGGCACCTACTCCCTCGACCAGACCATCAGGGTCACCCGGCCCAACACCGTGGTGACCGGCATCGGCTTCCCGACCCTGATCCCGAACAACGGGGTCGAGGCGCTGAACGTCGCCGACGTCGATGGCATCAAGATCAGCGGTTTGACCTTCGACGCCGGGACGACGAACAGCCCGACGTTGATGAGCGTCGGGCAGGCCGGCGTCCACACCGACCACGCCGCGAACCCGATCAGCCTGCAGGACGTCTTCTTCCGCGTCGGCAGCAGCGTCCAGGGCAAGGCCACCACCACCCTCGCCGTGCACAGCGACGACACGATCATCGACCACATCTGGGCCTGGCGGGCCGACCACGGCGGCGCGCCCACCGGCTGGACGGTGAACACCGGCGACACCGGCCTCATCGTGAACGGCGATGACGTCCTCGCCACCGGTCTGTTCGTCGAGCACTACCAGAAGTACGAGGTGATCTGGAACGGCAACCGCGGACGGACGATCTTCTTCCAGAACGAGAAGCCGTACGACGTGCCCAACCAGGCAGCCTGGATCGGCCCCCGAGGCAACGGCTACGCCGCCTACAAGGTCGCCGACACCGTCACCGACCACGAACTCTGGGGCGGCGGCTCGTACTGCTACTTCAACGTCAACCCCAGCGTCAGAGTAGACCGGGCCTTCGAGGTGCCCAACCGGGCCGGCGTCCGGCTCCACAGCGTCCTCACCGTCTCCCTCGGCGACGTCGGCACCATCGCCAACGTCGTCAACGACACCGGCGGCGCCGTCCCCAACCCGGCCGGCAACACCACCCCACGCCAGGTCGTGAACTACCCCTAACCCCCAACCCCGACGCAACACCGACGTGAACCCGGCGGCCACCGGCGCAACCCGCACCGGTGGCCGCCGCCACGACGAGCCGCGGCCGCCCCGATCGCTCGTGTCCATCATGTTGCAAGCCGATGTCGACGCCGTGTCGACGCCGTCGCTGTTCTCTCGATCGCGGTGCCGCGCGGCGGCGCCGTTGTCGGACACCGAAGGGAACAGGCATGTTGTCGGCGTTGACCCTCGCTGCGCTCGCGGCGCTGGGTTGGGGAAGTTCGGAGTTCCTGGCTGGTCTGTGGTCGCGGCGCCTGTCGGTGCTCGTCGTCCTGGGCTGGTCGAAGGTCACCGGTCTGCTGCTGGCGGGCGTACTGGTCGTCGCGCACGGTACGGCCCTGCCACGTGACGGCCGGCTCTGGTGGGCGGTGCTCGCCGGGCTGTGCAGCACACCCGCCCTGGGCCTGCTCTACCTGGCGATGCGGAAGGGCTCGCTGGCAGTGGTGGCACCCGTCGCGGCGGTCGCCGCCCTGGTCCCGCTGGTCTGGGGCGCGATCCGCGGCGAACGGTTGTCGGTCGACGACGCGGTCGGCATCGTGGCCGTGCTGGCGGGCGTCACGCTCGTGAGCTGGCCGACGGGCACGACCCGCGCGGGCGCGTCGAAGAACGGCGTCGCCATGCTGTACGCGATGGGGGCAGCGCTCGGCTTCGGTGCGTTCCTGGTGCTGGTGCACCACTCCAGCGCTGTTGATCCGGTGTGGTCGATCGCGCTGGCCCGCACGTCGTCCGGCGTGCTGGGCATCGGGATGCTCATCGCGGCCGTGGCGCGGGACCTGCACCGCGACCCCTTCTGGACCGGTGCGGGCGTGCGGGCCCGTCGCCAGCCGGTCAGCGTGGCGGCCGTGGTGGGCGTTGTCGCGATCGGGTTGACCGACACGGCCGGGGACGCCGCATTCGCGTTCGCGTCGACGATCGGCGAGCTCAGTTCCGTGGCCGTGCTGTCGTCGCTGTACCCGGCGGTGACGGTGCTGTTCGGGGCCTGGATCCTCGGCGAGCGGCTGACGGGACCGCGCGCCTGGGGTGTACTGGCGGCACTCGCCGGTGGCGCGTTCCTCGCCGCCTCGTGAGCGCACCGATGCGTCCGAGAGCACCGTTGTCTGCGCCAGCTATCGCGGCGCGGTCGACAGAACGTTGACGCCGGATCAGAGGCGTGGACTCATGTTCACGTGAGCGGCGGTTGCGTGGCGAGTGCCCCTGCTGCGGTGGCTGCGGTGGTGACGGCTGCCGCCTCGGCTGCCGCGTCCGGGTCCAGGGGTTCGCCGGTGATGAGCAGCCGCACGAGGAATTGGGCACTGAGCGTGCGGGCGACGGCGGTGGCGACCGTGCCGGCGGGTGCTTCGCCGCGGGCGACGGCGCGGGTCACGAGCGGTTCGAGCAGCGCGTAGCGGGCGGTGAAGAACGCGTTGCGGACGTCGTGCAGGGCGGTGTTCGCCGAGCCGTCGACGGCGACCCGCAGCAGCGCCCGGCCAGCCGGCGAGTTGAACTCGGCGACGAGTTCGTGGGCGATCGCCGAGAGGTCCGTGTACAGCGAACCGGTGTCGGGGATCGGGACCGCCTGCTGTGCGTGTGCCATCGCGGCTTCGGAGATGAGGCTTTCCCGGGTCGGCCAGCGCCGGTAGATGGTCGTCTTGTGCACGCCGGAGGCGGCGGCGACCCGTTCGATGCTGAAGTCGGCCCAGCCGACCTCCGCGAGGACCGCCACGGTGGCGTCGAGGACGGCTGCGGTGACCCGGGCGGTCCGGCCGCCAGGGTGCTGCGTTCGCGGCCGAGCACCCGGACATCGACGTGTTCAGCGCACACGACCCGACCTGGTTCGCGGCACACGCCGTCAAGCGGTCCTCAGCAACGCATCAGGGCTGATGCACGCGCTCACACCGGTTGGCATCCGGCCGGCGTGCCGCGAGCCGACGGGTGCGACAGCTCCGGGTGGCCGGTGCTCGCGTTGACGGAGTGTTGACCGGTCGTCAAGCCCGACTCGGTGTTGTGGAGTGCGCCAACCACTGACCGATACCTGAGGAGTCGTCATGGCACAGCACAGGAAGCTCATCCGCGGTGGCACCGTGGTCTCCGTCGACAGCGCGATCGGCGACCTGCCGTCCGGCGACGTGCTGGTCGAGGGTGACCGGATCGCCGCCGTGGCGCCGCGGATCGACGCCGCCGACGCGGAGGTGGTCGACGCCACCGGCATGATCGTGATGCCCGGTCTGGTCGACACGCACCGGCACGTGTGGCAGAGCGCCCTGCGCCAGATCGCCGCCGACTGGACGCTCGAGGAGTACTTCGCCCGGGTCATCGGGGCGTTCTCGCCGGTGTTCACCCCGGAGGACGTGCACGTCGGCACCCACTTCGGCGCCGTGGAGGCGCTCGACTCCGGCATCACCACGATCTTCGACTGGTCGCACATCATGAACACCCCCGAGCACGCCGACGCCGCCGTCACCGCACTGCAGCAGGCGGGGATCCGGGCGGTGTTCGGGCACGGCATGCCGACGAACGATCCGGCCTGGTACTTCAACAGCGACCGCCGGCACCCCGACGACGCACGGCGACTCGCGTCGCGGTACTTCTCCTCGCCCGACCAGCTCCTGACGCTCGCGCTGTCGGTGCGGGGCCCCGAGCTGGCGACGATCGGCGCGACCGCCGACGACCTGGCGCTCGCCCGCGAGCTCGGCGTCCGCGCGTCGATGCACGTCGGCCTGGGCCTCATGGGTCAGCAGCGGGCGGTGACCCAAATGCACGACCGGGCGCTGCTCGCCGACGACCTGATCTTCCTGCACTGCAACACGTGTACCGACGAGGAGCTCAAGTACATCGCCGGCAGCGGCGGGCACGCGTCGGTCTCGGCGCGCATCGAGATGCTGATGGGGCACGGCGTCCCGGCGACGGGGCGGCTGCTGGAGGCTGGGATCCGCCCGGCGCTGTCGGTCGACGTCGTGTGCGGCGTGACCGGCAGCATGTTCGACGAGATGCGCGGCGTGCTGGAGGCCGAGCGCGGGCGCCGGCACCGGCTGCGCCTCGACCACGGCGCGGAGCCGGCCGGGCCGACGCCGACGACCCGGGACGCGATCGAGTTCGCGACCATCGAGGGCGCGCGGACCCTCGACCTGGAGCGCCGGATCGGCTCGCTCACCCCGGGCAAGCAGGCCGACGTCATCCTGCTCAACGTCGCGGCCGCCCCGTTCGGCATGATCAACAACGTGCCGGCGGCGATCGCCTTCAGCGACGTGCGCGACGTGGACACGGTGCTGGTCGCCGGCCAGTTCCGCAAGCGCCACGGCCGGCTGCTCGACTACGATGCCGCGGGGGTCCGCGCGCAGGCGGAGCGCTCGCGCGACCGGCTGTTCGCGGCGGCGGGCCTGCCCGACGGCACCACGCCCGTCAAGGTCAGCTCCGACCGCTGACGCCGCGCGGGCCGGTGACCTCCAACGGCAGGGTGCGATGCCTGGCGGAGCCGGGCCTCGCCGGCGGAGCCCTGCCGTCAGTCGTCGCCGGCCCGGCCAGCCACGCTGCTGCCGGCCGGCCTGTACGAGTCGCCGGTCGGCCCGGTAGCGGGGCGGTTCGTCAGTCCCGGCGCTCCAGGATCAGCAGGTCGGCGTCGGCCACCACCGGCGCCGGGTCGGTCTCGGCCGCCGCGGCCGCGTCCAGGCGGGCGATGCCGGCCTCCGTCTCGTCGGCGTCGAGGTACTCGAACGTCGAGATGGCGCGCAGCCGGATGCGCCGGGCGTACTCGCGCAGGCCGGCGGCCATCGGCTCGCGCAGCCGCTCGAACCCGGCCCGCCGCAGGCCCGCGGCCGCGAACCCGGCCAGGACGTCGGGCAGCGCCGGGAACATGCGCTCCTCGACCGCGCGGGCGCTGGGGAAGTACCGGTGCCACAGCAGGTCCGGGATGCGGTCGCCGAACGCGCTGCGCAGCAGGACCCGGCCGCCGGGGCGCAGGACCCGGGCCAGCTCGGCGGCGGCCCGCGCCCGGTCGGGGACGTGGTGGAAGCTCAGGAACAGCAGGGCCAGGTCGCACGAGGCGTCGGGCAGCGGGATGTGGCCGGCGGAGCCTTCGCGGTACGACACCCGCTCATGCGGCGCCGTCGCGCTCGCCACCTGCCGCATCCGCTCCGACGGCTCGACGGCGTGGACCGCCCCGCCGAAGAGGTCGGCGAGCAGCGGGCTGAACCGGCCGGTGCCTGAGCCGAGGTCGAGCACGTCGAGCGGCCGGTGCGGCGGCGCCCAGCGCGTGAACGTCTCGGCCCACAGCCCGGCGGCGTCCGGGTGCAGCGCCCGGCCCTCGGCGTAGACGGCGTACTGCCGGTCGTCGTAGTCAACCATGTCAATGCACTCCAAGCCGTGCGCGGTCGGCCCGACCACGGCGGCGGTGTCAGTCGGCTGGGCGGGGCTGAGCGGCCGCCTCCAGGGTGACGGCCTCGATCTCGCGGGCCAGGGACTCGATCGACTTGGGCGACAGGCGGTGGGTGTCGGCACGGACGGTCACCTCCACCGCGTCGTCGTCCGTGCTGTCGAAGCTGATGTTCAGGCCGGCGTCCAGCGCGTCGGCCTTCTCGCCCCAGCGCGTCTCGGTCGGCCCCGGGGACGCGGAGACCTCCGCCGGGAAGCGGCTGCGGTCGTTGACGATCACGGCGATGTCGACCTCGCCGCGGTCGGCCGCCACCCGCGCCAGCAGGTCGTTGTGGGCGAGCGGGTCGTAGTAGCCGTGCATGAACGCGTTCGTGGCGGCGTTGAACCCGCGCACCACGACCTCGTCGAGGTCGCCGTGCGGGTCCGGCACGTCGATCACGCAGAGGCCCAGCTGGGCGCTCTGGCTCACCGCGTCGGCGAAGCCCGGGCGGAACCGGTTGTTCACGACCAGCTGCGCGACGCTCGTCGGCGAGCCGGTGAGCCGGGCCAGGGCCACCGCGTAGGCGGCCAGGAGCACGTAGCCGGAGCCGACGTTCGTGCGGTCGGCGACCGTGCGCACCGCGTTGTGCAGCGCGGGGGAGCGGAGCACGAACTCCCAGTACCGCGGCTCCTGCGGGTCGCCCGCCCCGCCGAAGCGATCGGTTGGGATCGATCGCAGGAGGCGCTCCCAGTACCGCAGCGACTTCTGGCTCTGCCGCAGGTCGGACGGGGTCTGCTGGCGCTGCGCCATGTCGAGGGGCGTCAGCCCGGGCCGCGGGGCCGTGGGCTCGCCGGTCGCCGGGTCCATGTTCGGCATGTCGCGCACGAGCGCGTCGATGCCGAAGCCGTCGACGGCCAGGTGGCAGTACACGATGACGACGTGCGTCACCGTCCCGTCGCGGCACACCACGCCCATCCGGATCGGCCACTCGTGCTCGTAGTCGAAGGCGGTCGATTCATAGCGGTGCAGCAGCGTTTCGGGCGATTCGTCGTCGACGATGTCGAGCGGCACCTCGCCGGCGGCCGACACCACCTGCTCGGGCAGCGCGCCGGGGCGGAACCGCAGGCGGGTGCGCAGGGACGGGTGGCGGCTCACGAGGTACCGCAGCAGCCGCACCATCTCGTCCGGCGTCGTCCCCGGCGGCATGGCCACCACGCCCCCGATGTTCATCGGGAGCCCGGTCCGGACCATGGTCTGCCAGATCCCCAGCTGCGCCCAGGTCAGCTCACCGCTCCCGGCACCGTCCCCGTCGAAGCGCACCAGCATTCGACTCGTCACAGCGACCAATCGTCGCCGGACATGGGCACAAGTCAATCGGCTGGATGCCGGGTTGACGACACCCGTCGATCGCTACTCGCCCTCCGCCGCTGGTCGTCGGGCCTGTGGTGCTGGGCGCGCTCCCACGCGTCAGTCGCCCGCGTAGCGGTGGCGGAGGCGGCGGTACGGGCCGGAGCGCAGCGCCAGCACCGTGGCGATGATGCCGACGATGCCCGTCAGGACGAACACCAGCGCGAGGCCGCGGTCGGCGCCGGTGCCGAACCAGCCGCCGATCGTCCGGGCGCCGAAGCCGTCCGTCATGAACGGGATGAAGACGTACTGCGCGATCGGTGAGATCAGGAACGCGGTCAGCGGCGACGCGGACTGCTCGACGCTCTGGGCGAAGCCGAAGACCCGGCCCTGCCGCTCGTACGGCACCACCTTCTGCAGGATCGTCTGCTCCGACGCCTCGGCGTAGGGGACCAGCGTCATGTAGACGAACATGCCGATGGTGAGCAGCACGATCGACGAGCGCAGCGGGAAGAGCAGGGTCACCGTCCACAGCACCAGGTTGATCGCCAGCAGCAGGCCGACCGGGTTGCGGCCGAGGCCGGTGCGGGCGACGAGCAGGCCGCCGATGATGAACGCGGTGCTGATCGCGGCCCACAGCAGGCCCCACGCCTGCACCGACACCAGCGACAGCCCGTAGGCGTCCATGAGGGCCATGAAGACGCCGCCGAGCAGGTTGTTGAACGCGGAGAACACGATGAGCGCGGTCAGTCCGGGCACCGAGGACACCACGCGCATCGTGCCGCGCAGGTCGACGCGCCGCTTGGCCGGCGTGGCCGGGTCGGTGACGGCGGCGACCGCGGCCGGCGCGGGTGCGACCTCTGCGGCCGGCGCGGGTGCGACCTCAGCGGCCGGCACGGTCGCGGGCGCTGTGGCCGGCGCGGTTGCGGGCTCTTCGGCCGCGAGCGTCTCGCGGACCGGGACCAGGGCCAGGTGGGCCACCGCCAGCGTGAGCACGACGAGGGCCATGACCAGCACCCACAGCATCCCGCCGAGCGCCACCAGGATGCCGCTGATCGCCGAGGTGACCAGGAACGACACCCCGGCCGTGGTACCGACGAGCCCGTTGGCCTTGTCCCGCCGGTCCTCCGGGATGAGCACCGTGACCAGCGTCGGCAGCGCGATGCCGCGGATGTTGCCGGCGATCACCCCGACCATGAGCAGCAGGATCATCACCCACAGCCACGGGCTCGCCGGGTCCTTGAACGTCCCGTCCGGCGCGGCCCGGTACACGGCCAGCGCGGCCACGTAGAGCACCAGCGAGGCGACCGTCGACACCTGCATCATCGTCTTCTTGCCGTGGTGGTCGACCAGGCTGCCGAACCAGATGCCGGTCAGCGCGGTGAACACCAGGAAGATGCCGGACACCACGCCGGTCGCGAATACGGACCGCGTCTCGAGGTACGTGTAGAACGTGATGGCGAACCACACCGTGAAGTTCGTCACCGAGACCAGCAGCGTGCTGACGAGCAGGTGGTAGAAGGTCCTCCGGTCCCCGTGAATACTCATGCTGCGACGGTATGACCTCTACCAGGGTTGATGTCCAGCAGGTTTAGGATCACGGCGTGATCACGGTCGCGGAGCGCGTCGTCGTCGAGTTCGAGGGTCCGGGGTCCGGGGAGGCCGAGCTCTCCTGGGGCCAGCGCGACATCTGGCTGGCCATGGTGCGCCAGCGGTCCTGGCTGCCGAACGGGGCCTGGGGGCCGCTGCCCGCCGGCACGAGCGTCGAGGACGTTGCCGGGCAGCTGCGGTACCTCATGAGCCGCTTCCCGACCGCGCGCACCAGGCTGACGTTCGACGACGCCGGCCACCCCCGGCAGGTCGTGGCGGCCGCCGGCGAGGTCACGCTGGAGGTCGTCGACGCCGGTGACAGCGATCCGGCCGCGGTCGCCGAGACGGTCCGGCTGCGCTACCAGGACGACCCGTACGACTTCGCCGCCGACTGGCCGATCCGCATGGCCGCGATCCGCAGCGGCGGCGCGCTGACCCATTCGGTCGTCGTCATGTGCCACCTGGTCACCGACGGCTTCGGCGCGGGCGTCCTGCTCGACGAGCTGGCCCGCCGGCCCGACGATCCGCTGCCCGAGTCGCAGCCGATCGAGCAGGCCCGCTGGCAGGCCTCCCCCTCCGGGCAGCGGCAGCACGGCCTCGCCATGCGGCACTGGGAGGGCATTCTGCGGTCGATGCCCCTGCGGCGGTACCTCGCGTCGGCCGACCCGCGGCAGCCGCGCCACTGGCGCGGCGAGTTCACGTCGTACGCGCTGGCCCCGGCCCTGCGCGCGGTGACCGCCCGGACCGGCGTCGGCTCGGCCCCGGCGCTGCTGGCGATGTTCGCCGTGGCCCTGTCCCGGGTCACCACCGCGACCCCGGCCGTGCTGCGCCCGATGGTGAACAACCGCTTCCGCCCGGGCCTGGACCGCGTGGTGTGCATGCTCGCGCAGTACGGCATCTGCTCCCTGGACGTCGCCGACGCCACCCTGGCGGAGGCCCTGGACCGCGCCCGCCGCTCCGCCCTCACGACGTACAAGCACGCGTACTACGACCCGGCGGAGCTGGACGCGCTGATCGCCCGCGTGGCGGCCGACCGCGGCCCGTCGCTGGAGCTCCCGTGCTACTTCAACGACCGCCGCGGCGAGCCGGCCGACCTGCCGGTACCGCCGGACCTGCCCGCGCTGGCGGCCCGGGCCGAGTTCCGCTGGACGACCCAGCAGGACGTCCCGTTCGAACCGCTGATCGTCCACGTCGACGACCTCCCGGACGACGGCGTGGGCCTGATCGTCTTCATGGACACCCACGTGATCTCCCCGGCCGACACCGAGGCCCTGCTCCGCGGCGTCGAGACGGCGGCGATCGAGGCGGCCCTGGACCCGTCCGCCCCGACCGGCGTCTACTCGGCGTAGTTCCCGCGGAGCGGCGCGAGCGCTGCTGCCAGCTCGCCGGACCAGGAGGCGAGCTCGTCGATTTCGGTCGAGAGCCATTCGAGCTGATCGGTCAACGCGTCGGCCAGGACCGGCGCGGCGCGCTTCACGGCGCCGGGGACGTCACCGCCGACCGCGTCGCAGACGGCGAGCACCAGCACGGGCAGGACGGATCGCGGGAGCGAGCGCTGCTCGTTCGCCGCGGCCTCACGGACCCGTTCGAGGGCCGCGGGCCACTCCGGGTCCCCGGCGCGGTACAGCACCGACGCCGCAGTGCAGAGGTCGTCCGATTCGGCCTTGGGGAGCCGGATGACCCGCCACGCCAGCTGCACGGCCTCGTCCGTGTCGCCGGAGGTGTACGTGATCCGGGCCAGCGCGGCGAAGGCCCAGCCGTACTCGTCGTACAGCTCGACGGCTCGACGGAGGTCGGCCACGGCGTCCTGGTGGCGCCCCATGCAGGAGTATGTGTGACCTCGGCACGCGATGAGCCAGGCGTCTCGTTCGTCGAGGGTGATTGCACGGCCGAAGTCGGCCAGCGCCTGTTCATAGCGCTGCATCAGCCGGTGGGTTTCTCCCCGGAGACCGATAGCCCAGCTGTAGTCACCGTCGATCGCTATGGCCCGGTCGAGGTCGGTCAGCGCTTCATCGAAGCGACCCAGCAGGCGGTAGGCACGTCCACGCTCGGCAATGATCCATGGTTGTTGGTCGTCAAGTTCGATCGTACGGTCGAAGTCGGCCAGGGCGTCGTCGTAGCGGAGCATCGCCCGGTAGACCCGACCGCGCCTGCCGATGCTCCAGGCATCCTGGCCGTCGAGGGCGATGGCTCGGTCGAAGTCGGCCAGCGCTTCCTCATTGCGGTTCATCAGCCGGTAGGCTTCGCCGCGGCTCGCGACGAGCCAGGAGAATGAGTCGTCGAGCGTCATCGCGCGATCGAAGTCCGTCAGCGCTTCCTCGTAGCGTCCCATCGCGCGATTGGTCAATCCGCGGCTGGCCGTTGCCTGAGCGTCGTCGGGGTCCAGCGCGATGGCGCGGTCGAGGTCGGCGAGTGCCTGCTCGTGGCGGCCCATCAGCCGGTAGGTCTCGCCACGGTGCGCGATGACCCAGCTGAACGTGCTGTCGAGCGTCATCGCGTGGTTGAGGTCCGTCAGCGCTTCCTCGTAGCGGTCCGTCGCGCGATGGATCAACCCGCGAGTGACCGTGGCCCAGGCGTAGTTGGGGTCCAATGCGATGGCTCGGTCGCAATCCTCCAACGCCTCCCTGAAGCGCTCGATGTCGTAGTAGACCCGCCCGCGACTGGCGAGGGCCCACGCATAGTCGTTGTCGAGGGCTACGGCCCGGTCGAGGTCGGCGAGGGCCTGTTCGAGGCGGCCCAACATCCGAAAGGTGTCGCCCCTTCCCGCGATGACCCATGGGACCGAATCATCGAGCACCATCGCCTGCTCGAAACTCGCCAGCGCGTCTTCGTACCGGCCCAATTCGCGGTAGGCCGCCCCACGGCAGGCGAAGGCGAAGCCATCCTTGGGGTCCAGCGCGATGACGCGGTCGAAGTCGGCCAGCGCGTCGTTCTGGCGGCTGATGAAGTGATATGTCTGCCCACGCTCGCTGACGGCCCAGGCGTCGTCGCCGTCGAGCGCGACGGCGCGATCGAAGTCGGCCAGCGCTTCGTCATAGCGTTGCAACCGCCGATAGACCTGGCCGCGGCCGGCGACGGCCCAGCCGTCGTTGCCGTCGAGTGCAATTGCCCGGTTGTAGTCGGCCAGCGCTTCCTCGTACTGTTCGGTCGCGCAGTATGTCTGGCCGCGTCGCGCGATGGCCCAGCTGTCGTCGCTGTCGAGCGCGATGGCGCGGTCGAAGTCGGCCAACGCCGCGTCGTAGCGGGACAGCCAGTGGCTCGCGGCGGCGCGGATCGCATATGCCCTGGCCTGGGTCGGGTCGTGGGCCAACGCCCGGCTGCACTCGATGATCGCGGCTTCGTCCTCGTCAGCTCGGTAGAGGATGTACGCGCGGGCGGCGTATGCGCGGGCCGTAGCGGAGGGATTCAGACAGCCGGTGTCGATCAGGGCCATCAGCAGCTGCCGGCAGTTGGTGCTGACGGCGTCCCAACCCTCGCTGAGTCGGGTGCTGATCCTCGACAGCTCGGCATCGGCGGTGTCGTGTGCCGCGGCGCCTATCGCGTCCGTCCAGCGCCGTGCCGCGGCCGGGGTGCTGTCGGCCGCATCGATGCCGTCCGCGGCAATCGCGGCGATGCGGAGCGGGTCAGCACACAGGTCGTGGTACGTGGCCTCGACATGATGGTCGCGCCACGCGGCGTCGTTCCACGCCGATGGGCCCGTGCACCATCCGCGGTAGCGGTCGGCCAGGCGCGCGTGCGCGGCCTGCCACTGCTCGACCGAGCGCTGGCGCAGATGGCGGAGCATGGGCTCGCGGACGACGTCGTGGTACTGGTAGCCGCTGGTGGCCGTCGCGGAGACGAACGGCTGGCGGGTCAGCCAGTCGAAGAGCCCTGCGTCGGCGTCCTCGCCGAGGGCGGTGCTGAGCAGGTCCTGGTTCACGCGGCGGGGGAGGGCGCCCGCGAGCGCCGCCGCCCGGCGGCTCGGATCGAACTCCCACTTGAGGAACCGGTCGACGGCCGTGCCCGTGGGGTCGCCGACGGCGGTGCCGTCGACCGGGTGCTGCCGGGCGAGCATGTCGACCAGCAGCGGCAGGCGGCCGGAGAGGTTCAGGATCACATCTGTGGCGTGCGCGTCGGTGATCCCGCGGTTGGCGATGAGCTGCCGTGCCTCGGCGTCGGTGAACGGCGCCAGCGATACCGGCTCGACGGAGTTGAGCTGGGTCGCCCACTGGTTGACGTCGAGCGGGCTGCGGCCGCAGACGACCAGCGTCAGGTTGGCCGGCAGGTCGCCCAGCTCACCGGCGAAGAGCTGGCGGAGCCACAGGTCGAGGAACTCGCCCGTGCGCTCGTAGGTGTCGAACATCCACACGACCGGCCGGGTTGCCGGGATCTTCCTCAGCGCGGTGATCAGCAGCGGTGTCAGCTCCGCCGCCGGGGACAGCATCAGGCCCACGTCGGCCCGGTTGCGCAGCTTCCCGTGGAGGAACTGCCTGACCTGGGCGATGGTCTCGGTGCTGCTGCGGGCGATGCCGTCGGGGTCGATGAAGGGCGTGACCAGGCCGGCACCCGGGACCAGGGATGCTCCGGCCAGCCCGGCCTTGACGCTCGTGCGGACCACGTGCTGCCACTGCTCACGAGGTGCCTGGGGGTCTCGTTCGAGGGCCTCGCGGCCACGGAGGTAGCGCTCGAACCGGCGGCGGAACTCCTTGGTGACGTCGGTGCCGAGACTTGTGGCCAGGACCTCCAGCGTCTCGGCGACGCCGACGACGTGTTCATCCGAGTATCCGACCACTCCGCCGCGGTCCGCGACGATCGTGCGCCATTGCTGGAGCAATGTGGTCTTGCCGACGCCGCCTTCGCCGTGGATGTTGAACATGAATCGCTTGCGGACGTCGTCCGGGTGCAGTCCGAGATTCTCGCGAAATCGCGCCAGTGGACCGGTTCGGCCGATGAAGTCCTGGTGGTGACGTCGGCGAAGAATGTCCTGCATCGAGGGCGGCGACCCGGTCATGCGCCCAGAATGGCACAGCCTGTCACGCTCATCCGCCGGCAAAGAATTGTCATTCAGTCGTCGAGTGGGCGGCCCTCGGTGTCCTCGTCGTAGCCGAGTTCGAGGTCGTTCAGGCCGGCGTGGAGCTCGTCGGCCAGCTCCAGGTAGCTCTCCGGGTGTGGCAGTTCGGGCACGGTCAGGGTGAACGGCTCGGTGCCGAGGAGCGGCTCCGGCAGTACCGGAGCGGCCGAGGCGATCGCGTCCCAGTCCAGGGTCGTCCGGTCGTCCTGCCTGCGCAGGAACGGGTGCAGGTCGAGGCCGCCGGTGAGCGTGCCGTGCTCCACGACCCACAGGTGCAGCACGGCGCCGTAGTCGATGATCTCGGCCACGAAGTCGTCGTCGAAGCCGGAGTAGCGGCGCTCGAACGCGCGCCGGATGCCGGCGAGGTCGGGGTAGGCGTGCACGTCGCCCTGCCGCATCCCGCCCGGCTGGACGCTGAACTCGAACAGGTAGCAGCTCGGCAGCATGGGTCTCTTTCTAGCCGAGCAGGTCGATGTCGAGGACGGCGACCTCGCGCTCGCCGATGATGACGATCGTGGCGTTGTACTCCTCGTCCGGCTCGTCGGTGACGGGGAAGTAGCCGGCGTACGCGAGCCGCTCCACGCCCCCGACGCCGGTCAGCAGGAGGTCGACCAGGTCCTCGCACAGGTGCCCGGCAAGGTGGCCGGGCGGCAGCAGGGGAGGCCACTCGTCGTCCTCGTCCTCGTCCTCGTCGTCGAGGTCGGCGATGAGGGAGCCGCGCACCACCTGGTCGATCCCGGCGCGGAACTCGTCCTCGGTCAGCGGGAGGAACCGCGGCACGTCGTCAGGGGGATCCTCCCGCGTGCGCACCCACCACTGCGCGGGGTCCTCGTCGGTCCGCGGGCCGATCCACGCCCGGAACGACACGGGGTTGTTGTTGTCGACCCACAGGAACCGGCCCAGCAGCGTCATCAGGCACGCCAGCCTGGTGCGCAGGTCTGCCTCCCCCGGCGTGCCCGGTGCGACTGTCACCCGCAGGACCCGGCCACTGTGCTCGCGGCGCAGCAGGTGCAGCCCGCCGTCGCCGGCGTCGACGTGCAACAGATCCGGATACGGTACCGCCAGGCGCGCGGCCAGGAATTCCAGCAGGCGCGCGGTCCGCTCGTCGCCGGTGGGGATGCGGGCCGCGAGGAGCGCGGCGACCTCGGCCCGCACCTCCTCCTGCGGCCGGGTCGGCTCATAGGGCCGGCCGGGCGCGTCCTGCACCTGCGCGGTCAGCACCCGGGCGCCCGTCGCCGTGAGCCCGCCCGCCGCGGACAGGTCGGCGAGGGCCGGCGCCTCGCCCCACGGCTGCGCCGACCGGTCGGCGGCGGTCCCGATGAACGCCTCGGACCGCCAGCCGGGCTCGTCGCTCCAGGCCGCCAGCAGCCACAGCGCGGCGATGACCGACCACTGGCCGTCGTCGGGCAGGCGGCCGGTGCCGTCGAAGGGGCTGGGCTGGCGGTGCCAGTTCTCGGCGTAGCTCGTCGTACGGTCCACTCCTTCCAGCCTACGCGGCCTAGGCTGGAAGATCGGCTGACCGATTCGACTGAGGGGGCTGTGGTGGGTGGTCGTTCGTACATGGTGGCGACGCGGATGCCGATGTCGCGGGCCGCGTTCGACGAGTGGCTGGCCACCCCGTTACCCGGCCTCGGCGCCATCGCCAACCCGGCCGAGATGTGGACCGGCTGGTTCCTCGACGGCCAGGTCCCCGACTGGGAGCCGGAGGCGCCCGCGTACCGCGACGAGCGGGCCTCCACGCCGCAGCGCGTGCTGGCCCAGCGCGCGTCGCGCGGTTACACCGTCGCCCGCCACCGCGACGGGATGCTCGAGTGTTACCTCTACGAGTACCACCGCGACGTCTGGCAGACCCAGACCGAGCTGCTGATGTTCGCCGGGGCGGGCCGGTTCGCCGACGCCGAGGCCCCGGTCATGCACTGGGGCGGGGAGGTGTACCCCGACCTGCCGCTCGGCGGCGACGTCCCGCTGTCGGTGCTCCTGGCCGGGCCGTCGGGCGCGCGGTTCGTCGCTGCCTACCCGCTCACCGAGCTGATCGCCGCGCTCCGGCCGGTGGAGGCGGCCTTCCTCGGGGCCACCGACGAGGAGGGCGCCTGGTATCCCGACGGGACGCTCGACCCGGCCGTGGAGGCGCCGTCAACCCTGGGCTGAGGCCTGTCACCCACCGCCCGGGGTTGACTTCGAGCGCGCTCGAACCGCCAGGCTGGACGGCATGAAGACACGACGACTGGGCCACGGCGGCCCCGAGGTGTCCGCGATCGGCCTCGGCTGCATGGGGATGAGCTGGGCCTACGGCTCGGCCGACGACGAGGAGTCGGCGCGCACCCTGCACCGGGCGCTCGACCTCGGCGTGACACTCCTCGACACCGCCGACGTCTACGGCGCCGGCCGCAACGAGGAGCTCATCGGCCGGGTCCTCGCCGGGCGCCGCGACGAGTACGTACTCGCCACCAAGTTCGGCATGCGCAGCCGGGGCGGCGCGGCCCGCTCCGACCTACCCGACACCTACGTGGACACCTCGCCGTCCTGGGTCCGTGAGGCGGCGGACGCGTCGCTGCGCCGGCTCGGGACCGACACGATCGACCTGTACTACGCCCACCGCCGCAACCCCGAGGTGCCGATCGAGGACACCGTCGGCGCGATGGCCGAGCTCGTGCACGCCGGCAAGGTACGCCACCTGGGCCTGTCGGAGGTCAGCGCGGCGACGCTGCGCGCGGCGCACGCGGTCCACCCGATCGCCGCCCTCCAGGTGGAGTACTCCCTGTTCAGCCGCGAGCCGGAGGATTCGCTGCTGGACACCTGCCGGGAGCTCGGCGTGGCGCTGGTGGCGTACTCCCCGGTCGGCCGCGGTCTCCTCACGGGCGCCGTGGCCTCCCACGCCGCTGCCTTCGCCGCGGACGACTACCGCCCGGTGGCGCTGCCGCGGTTCAGCGAGGCCAACCTGCCCGCGAACCTGCGCCTGGCCGACGCCGTGCGGACGGTGGCCGCGCAGATGGGCGCGACCCCGGCCCAGGCGGCGCTGGCCTGGCTGCTCGCGCAGGACGACCTGGTCGTGCCGATCCCCGGGACCAAGCGCGTCCGCTACCTCGAGGAGAACGCTGCGGCCGCCGACCTCACGCTGACCCCGGCCCAGCTGGACGCCCTGACTGCGGCCGTCCCACGGGAAGCGGTGGCGGGCACCCGGTACGCCGAGCTCGGCATGCGCCTGCTGGACCAGTAGCACCTCCCCAGCACTTGAAGTTGGCCACCAGCGGGTTCAGCTCGCCGGACAAGCGGGCGAGCTCGCTGGTGGCCTCCTCGGTGACCCCCTGGCTGTGCTCGCCGTCGCGGGCGCGACGGCACCCACGGCGGCGACGCCCGCTACGACCGGCCGGCTAGGGCGCGACGGCGCCCAGGCTGCGACGCCCGCTACGAACCGGTCGGCCCGGGCGCCCGCCTCGTCATCACCCTCTCCGCCCGCCCCTCAGTGCACCCCGGCGTCCAGACCCGCCCGGACGCGGCGTAACGCGGCCCGCGCAACGGCCTGGTACCGCTGGTCGCGCCGGATGTCCGCGGACGACCGCCGCCCGGCACCCACGAACGCGACCAGCCCGTCAACCGCGGCCGTGGCGAGCGCCCAGGTCTCGCCGGGCGGCCCGACCTCGGCCAGGTGCGCGGCCACGACGGCGTCCACGGGATCGAAGCGCGCCGGGTCCGGCCGGGCGGCGAGCAGTTCCACGAGGACGGTCACGGCGGCGGGGGCGTCGCCGGTGGCCCGCCACAGTGCGTACGCCGCGTGGGCCCGCACCCACGGCGACCCGCTCGTGGTCAGCGCGCGCAGGGTCGGTTCCTGCGCGGCGGCGGCCGGGCCGAGGTCGGCGAGCCGGCGCAGCGCGTCGGCCCGGTCCCGGTCCCAGGACGGGGACCGTTCGCCATGGCCGGTGGCCAGCTCGGCCAGCGTCGCGGCCGTGGCGTCGGCCCGGTCGCCGGTGATGCGCCAGCGCGCCCAGACGAGGGCCGCGAGGTCCGCCGGCGCCGCGTCGGCGGTCAGGCGATCCAGCACCGGAACCGCCGCGGCGGCAGCCGGCCCGATCCGCCCGAGGACGGTCACGATGCCACCCAGGTGCGCGACCGTCGACCGCGCCCCGGCCGACCCCGCATGGGCCTGGCCGGCGGCACCACGTTGGCGGGGAATGCGCGGGACACCGGCGGACTGTGGCAGGAGGGCGAGGAGCGTGTCGGTGGCTCCGGTCGGCTGCTCGGCCGGGCCGCTGCGGAGGCCTGCCGTGGTCTGCACGGCGGGCCCGCCGTGAAGCCCGGTCGTGGTCTGCTCGGCCGGGCCGTCGAGGAGGCCTGCTGTGGGCGCCGCAGCGGGCCTGGCACGGATGCTGGCCGTGGTCTGCTCGACTGGGCCGCTGCGGAGATCGGCCGGGGGTGCAGCGGGCCCGCCGTGGAGGCTGGTCGTGGTCTGCTCGGCCGCGCTGCTGTGGGGATCGGCCGGGCCGGTGCGGGGATCGGCCGGGGGCGGACCGGTCAGGAGGTCGGTGGCGGGCCACTCGGCCAGGCCCGCGAGGAGGTCGCGGCGGACGTGCTGCCAGCCCGCGCGGTCGGGCGTGGCGAGGCGGTGCAGGACGGCGGGTAGGAGTGCGGCCGCGAACGGGTGGAGGCGGTCGAGCAGGGCCTCCGGGGGTGCGATGTAGGTGCCGCGGCGATACGGCTCGGGCCAGGGCCAGTCCTCCCGGCGCAGCAGGGCGGCGAGCGGCGCGACCGAGCGGGGGTCGCCGCGGTGGGCCAGGGTCACCGCGGCCCAGGCGTGCACCTCCGGGTCGGGGTGGGCCAGGGACGCGGCGACGCGGTCGGCGATCGGGGGCGGGACCTCGCCGGCCGAGGCGAGGTGGCGGGCGGCCGTGCGGGCCACCTCGCGCTCGGGATGCTCGAGGTGGCGGCTCAGCAGGTCGACGGCGGCGCCGCTGTGCGTGCGCCAGGTGCGGGCGAGCTCGTGCGCCGCGTGCAGGGCCGACGCCGCCACCGCCGGGTCGGGCGCCGCGGCCAGGCGCTCGGCGAGGAGCAGCTGCGTGTCGGGGGCGTCGTCGCCGAGGAACGCCACCAGCCACGCCGCGAGGCCGCCGCGGCGGGGGATGTCGTCGGGCCACGGGACGCGGCTGAGCCACTGCTCGGCCTCCGGCGGGATCGCGGCGAGCACGTCGAGCAGCGCGGGCGGGGCCGGGTCGGGGCTCGCGCACAGCCAGGCCAGGGCCCCGGCGAGCCGCACGTCCGGCGGACGGGCGGCGTCGCGCCAGAACCGCTCGGCGCGCGCCGCGGTGTCCGGCTCGTCGTGCTCGACGCCGAGCTGGGTCAGGGCCAGGATCAGGCTGATCCGCACCGGCGGCTCGGCCTCGGTCGCCAGCCGGGTGCGCAGCGCGGGCCGGACCCACGAGGGCGGGGAGCAGGCGGCGGCGAGCGCATAGGCGGCGGTGGCGCGCACGGCCGGGTCGCGGTCAGCGAGCAGCGCCACGAGCGTGCCGGCGTCGGCGGCGACCGCCTCGCGCGCGGCGCGCACCGTCGAGGTCCGCGGACAGTCGCCGACGTCGATCGACGGCTCCGCGGCGCGGAGCAGGCCGGCGCGCCGGTCGCCGCCGTCGTGGCTGCGGCGACCGGCCTCGGCCGCGAGCAGCAGCACCCGGTCACGCCCGTGGGTCGCGGGATCGGCGGCGGCCGCGATCAGGAACGGCACCGCCAGCGCCGCCGGGGGCTCGCTGCCGCCCTGGTGGCGGACCTTGCTCCACAGCTCGTCGAGGTGCCGCGCCGCCCGCCACGCGTCGGGGTGGGCGAGCCCGCGCAGCAGCGCGGGCACGTCGTCGGCCGGACCGTAGGCATGCTGGAACCGCCGCCACGGCACATCGTCGAGCGTGAGCCGCCCGTCCGCCCGCAACGCCGCGAGCACCCGCCGGACGTCACCGTCCTCCTCCACCGTCTGCAACCGCACGCTCGACTCGACCATGCGCCAGATCTTGCCTGGAGGGTATGACAAAAACGGCTATGCGCCGCTCGGAGGCATGCCACCCGGCCCGCCGCCGCCGGGCGCGCCACCGCCACCCGGCGCACCGCCCCCGGTGGGCGTCGTCCGCGTGTCGACCCGCGCGGTCAGCGCCACCGTGTACCCGCTCGACACCGACCCGGTCACGGTCCCGAGCTGCAACGTCCCGCCGTCGTCGCCGAACACGTTGTCGTTCTGCAGCGTCACCTGGGCCAGGTTCCGCACCGACTGCGCGTACCCGGACGTCGCGTAGACCGTGTCGCACACGTCCTTCGGCAGCGCCACCTGCGACGTCGCGATCGCGTTCGAGGCGTCGGTGATCGCGGACTGCCCCGGGTACACCTCGAAGTGCACGTGCGGCCACCGACCGGAGTAGCAGGCGGGGAAGATGCTGGTGAACCGCACCTTGCCGGAGTCGTCGGCGATCTGGACGCCGCGGAGGTAGTTCTGGTCGGTGATCCCGTCCGAGTAGAGCGAGTAGCGGCCCTCCCGGTCGCAGTGCCACACGTAGACCGCCGTGCCCGCGAACGGCTTGTTCCCGGCCATGTCGACGATGGTGAGCTCCAGCGTCATCGGTACGCCCTCGGCCGTCCCGGTGGCCCCGCCGAAGCTGGAGCGGATGTCGGCCCGCACGATCCCGCTGTCGTCCAGCACATCGGGCCCGTTCGACCCGTCGCCCGGATAGGGCCCGGCCGTCTCGTCGGGAATCTCTCCCTCAGCCGAACCGCTGGAGGCGGAACCGCCGGAATCGGAACCGCCGGAAGAGGAGGAGGCCGCCGCCGACGACGTCGGCGAAGCCGCCGGATCGCAGGCGGCCAGCCCCACCGCCGCCGCGCCCAGCCCGAACGCCGCCAGCAGCCGCCGGCGGTCGAGCACCGTCCCGAGGTCGAACCCCAGGCCCTGGTCCACCAGTTCCTCGTCCGGCCGGGCGAGCGGTGGCCCCTCATATCGTCGCGTCATGTCCCCAAGGCTGGTTGCCACCGCTGTACGCCCCCTGCACCCGGCCTGCGAGCAGCCTGTGAGTGCCGTCAGGGGCGCAGCGCGAGCTTGCCGCTGGTCCGGCGGGCCTCCAGCGCGGCGAGCAGCCGGGGACCCTCGGCCAGGTCGTGCACGGCCGGCCGCCCCGGTGTGAGCACGCCCGCGGCGCGCAGCGCGTCGAGCTCGGCGAGCAGCGGCGGGAAGAGCGCGGTCCGGCTCAATATGCCGATGTGCAGGCCGATGACGTGGACCGGATGGACGAAGTTCAGTTCCCGGTTGGTCACCGAAGCCTCCCCGCCGGCCATGCCGTACACGACGACCCGGCCGGTCAACGGGCGGACCGCGGCGAGCGCGGCCCGGAAGGCGGCGCCACCCGCGGACTCCAGCACCAGGTCGACGCGCTCCCGCAGTACCGTGGCCGCCGAACGAGGATCGTGGGAGTCGATGACGTCGTCGGCCCCGAGCGCCCGCACCGTCGCGTGTTTGGCCGGCGCGGCGGCGGCGATCACAGTCGCACCGAAGTGGCGGGCCAGCCGGACCGCCGCCTGCCCGACGCCCCCCGCCGCGGCGGTGACGAGCACAGTCTCGCCGGCCGTGAGCCGCCCGAGCGGGCGCAGGGCGGCGAGGGCGGTGGCCCAGTTCAGCACCAGGCCGAGCGACTCGGCGTCGGTCCACCCGGCGGGGACGGGCGCGAACGCGGTCAGGAGTGCGTACTCGGCGAACGCCCCCGTGCCCGTGCCGGCGACCCGGTCGCCCGTGCGGACGCCCGTGACGCCGGCGCCGAGCGCGACGACGGTGCCCGCGGCCTCGAACCCGGCGGTGTAGGGCGGCCGGGGGCCGTCGTGGTACGCCCCGCGGGTCTGCATGACGTCGGCGAAGTTCACGCCCGCGGCGCCGACCCGCACGAGCACCTCGCCCGGGCCGGGCTGCGGGACCGGCGCGTCGGTCACGAGCCGCAGGTCGCCGGGGCCGTCGAGGGAGGTCTGCCGCAGGGCGCGCATGGTGGCTGTCATGCCCCGGACGCTAAGGACCTGCCGCTTACGTGAGGGTCAAGGACCGCAGGTAGGCGGCGATGGCGTCGCGGTTGCGGGTGAGCGCCTCGATCCGGCGGTCGAGCTGGTCGCGCTGCCGGGTGACCGCGCCGATGAAGTAGTCGCAGGGCTGGTCCGGCTGCAGGTCGGCCGGGCCGTCCAGATGGGGCAGGAGCTCGCGGATGAGCCGGGTGGGCAGGCCGGCCTCGAGCAGGCGGCGGATCCGCCGCACGGCGTCGGCCGTTTCGGTGCCGAATATTCGGTACCCGTTGTGGTCGCGGGACGACTGGATGAGGCCCTCGTCCTCGTAGTGGCGCAGCGCCCGGACGCTGGCCCCGGTCGCCTGCGCGAGCTCACCGATCTGCATTCATCCCAGCGTAGGTGGGGTTGTTTCCTAGCATCCTAGGACGACTTATGCAGTGTGAGCCAGGACCTTACGATCGGCAGGTCGCCTGGCTGTCGATCGGGGACTGTGCCGGCGCAGGGCGGTGCATACCGTCACTTCGCATGATCACACTGGAAGGGCTCACCAAGCGGTTCGGCGCCGTTGCCGCCGTCGACGGGCTTGATCTTCGCGTTGAGCCCGGGCGGGTCACCGGGTTTCTCGGGCCCAACGGGGCCGGCAAGTCCACCACCATGCGGATGGTGCTCGGCCTCGACCGGCCCACCGCCGGTTCCGCGCTCGTCAACGGGCGGTCCTACCGCTCCTTCCGGCGGCCGCTGCGGGAGGTCGGCGCGCTGCTCGACGCCAAGGCCGCGCACCCGGGGCGGACGGGGCGGAACCATCTGCTCGCCATGGCGCGGAGCAACGGCATTCCCGCCGCGCGGGTCGACGAGGTGCTCGGGATGGTCGGGCTGGGTGGTGCGGGCGGCAAGCGGGTCGGTACCTACTCGCTCGGGATGGGGCAGCGGCTCGGGATCGCCGGGGCGCTGCTCGGGGATCCGGCCGTCCTGTTGTTCGACGAGCCGGTGAACGGGCTCGATCCGGACGGGGTGCGGTGGGTTCGGCAGCTCATGCGGGGGCTCGCCGCCGAGGGGCGGACCGTGTTGGTGTCCAGTCATCTCATGAGCGAGATGCAGCTCACGGCCGACCAGGTCGTTGTCATCGGGCGTGGGCGGCTCATTCTCGACGCGCCCGTGGCCTCCGTTGTCGACCGGGGGTCGGTGACCGTGCGGTGCCCCGATCCGGGTGGGCTCGACGCGCTGCGGGCGGCGCTCGCCGCTCGGGCCGTCCGGGTCGAGGCGGTCGGTGACGACGGGCTTGCGGTCGCTGGGTTGAGTGTGGAGGAGGTCGGTGACGTCGCGCATCGGCTCGGGGTACGGCTGCATGAGCTCAGCCGGCAGCGGGGCTCGCTCGAGGACGCGTACCTGTCGTTGACCGCGGACAGTGTGGAGTTCGGGGCATGAGGGGCGCGGTGGCGGCCGAGTGGACCAAGCTGTGGACGACGCGGACGGTCTGGTGGGCGCTCGCGGCCGCGGTGGTGCTGATGGTGGCGGGGGCCGGGCAGTACGCGCTCTACGCCGCGAACGACGACCTGGCGCCGGAGTTGTTGCGGGCCGACGGGAGGGTTGCCGCCGGTACCGTCGCCGTCCTGGCGACCGCGCTGGCGCAGTTCGCGGTCATTGCGCTGGCCATGCTGGTGATGACGAGCGAGTACTCGGCCGGGACCATCCGGGCGACGCTGGCCTGGGTTCCGTCGCGGGGGCGGCTGCTGCTGGCGAAGAGTCTGGTGGTCGCGGTCGTCGCGCTGGCGGTGGGTGTCGTGCTCGGCGTGGTCGGGGCGGTCGTCGCGGCGCCGCTGCTGGGGGATCGCGGTGTGGTGTCGGGCGGTGCGGTGGTGGGGGACGCTTTGGCGATCGGTGGCTACCTGGCGTTGATCTCGGTGTTCGCGACGGGGCTCGGTGCGGCGCTGCGCGGGCCGGTCGCCACGCTCGTGACGATCTTCCTGCTGGTGGTCGTCATTCCCCCTATCCTCGAGCTGCCGGACGTTGCCGCTCTCAACCGTGTGGCGGGGGCGCTGCCCGGGCCGGCCGGGACGGACTTCATGCGGGGCGACGGTTCGGCGGGGCTGGTCGTCGCCGCGTGGGCGGTGGCCGCGCTGGTGGCCGGGTGGCGGGTGCTGCGCCGGCGTGACGCGTAGCCCACCGGACCGGCGTCAGACCGGTGTCAGACCAGGCCGGCCTGGTACGCGACGATCGCCGCCTGGACGCGGTTGCGGACCTCGAGGCGGGACAGGACGGTGCTGACGTACGCCTTCACCGTCCCCTCGACCAGGAACAGCCGGGCGGCGATCTCCGCGTTGGACAGGCCGGCGCCGACCAGCGCGAGGACCTCGCGTTCGCGGTCGGTCAGGAGCGCGACCCGGGCGCGGGCCTCGGTGTCGGGGCCGAGGCGGCCGGCGGCGAGCCGGGTGATGACCCGATGGGCGACGCGCGGCGAGAGGTAGGCGGCGCCGTCCGCGGCGGCCCGGATGCCGGCCGACAGTTCGGCGGGGTCGCCCGACTTCAGCAGGAAGCCGCTGGCACCTTCGGCGATGGCGCGGGAGATGTACTCGTCCTCGCCGAACGTGGTGAGCATGACGACCGCCGTCGCCGGGAGCAGGCGGCGCAGTTCGGCGGCGGCCGACAGGCCGTCGAGGCGGGGCATGCGGATGTCGAGCAGGGCGACGTCGGGGCGGTGCCGGCGGGCCAGTTCGACCGCCTCGTGCCCGTCGGCGGCCTCGGCGACGATCTCGACGCCGGGGTCGTTGGCCAGGATTGCCCGTACACCGGCGCGGATCATCGTCTCGTCGTCGGCGAGCAGCACGCGGATCGTCACCGCAGCTGGTCCTTCGCGACGAGGCGGCCGCCGGCGAAGCACAGGCGGTAGGCCGCGCTGGCCAGCGGGAAGTTGCCGTCGGTGTAGAACTCGCACACGGCGCCGGGCGGGGCCGGCGGCACGCCGTTGGTGGGGTGTTCGGCGGCCTGGCGGCGGGGGAGCAGGCCGGCGAGGTCGGCCCGGGCGGCGCCGACGGGGATGCGGTCGTAGTCGCGGGGCGGCAGGGTCGCGTCGGCGGCCACGATCGGGTAGTAGCCGGCGGCGAGCACCGCCGCGATCGCGGCGGGGGCGGCCAGCGCGACGACGAGGCTGCGGCGGGCGCGGCGGCGGGCCTGGCGGTGTTCGG